>JBBKVN010000460.1:0-3059 GCA_037968455.1 Rhodoferax sp. | reverse complement strand
CCGGACAACATGGACATAAGGCTCATGGCGTAGCCTCCAGTAGTGCTGGGTTCACCTCGATCCACAGCCTCTTGCCATCCACAAGACTTCTGGCGCGATGACGCTCATCAAGGTGCTCCAGGGCAGATTGCAAAGTTACCTTGTCTCGCAGAGGCCCATACTGCATAGCAGTTTTGGTTGACACTTTGTCAACGCCCAATCGCACGCAATACGGGATCAACCATCGATCAAGGCGTTGGGCGTTCATCCAGCCCACTGGCTGAGCGAACTGACCCAAAAATCGCCGTGCCTCGCAGAGATGCCAAGCCGCCACCTTCGCCCCACGGGCCATCGCGTCAGCACTCACGGCTCCAGCGCCATGCTCAAATACATGGAATATTGCCGCCAAACGTGCCGCGTTATCAGCCACCTTACTGGCAACATCCTTGACGTCCCTCATCTCACCATCTGGCGAGAGTTGAGCCTCGATCATGTTTTGGAACTGAACCCAAGCCGCATGTGATTGTGGCGACAGCACCAACATCACTGGCGTCAGTCGGCCCTCGTCATCAATGTTGAGCTCAGTTTCAAGAAGCTGGTGAATTCGCTCCTTAAAAGCGCCGAGTTTGCTCCAGTCTGGCGCCTCCGAATAAAACCGCGTACCCATGGTCGAGGTTGGCCACGCCATCAGGAATCGCGCCAAAAACCCTGTACCCCTTGCCAACCCTTTTGACTTGTCAAAGAATGTGCGCAAAGTAGATTCCTGCACCTGCAAGCCCATGGTCAAACGCGCCCCCTCAAGCACGTAGCTCTCGGAGGTACGTCGACCAACCGGAATGCTCCCTCCCTCCCAAAGTACATTGAGCAACGACAGGTTCCGTGTAACAGAATCGCTGCCCATCCCATGACTTCCAAACACAACCCCCGCTTCGCTGCTCAAAACTCCTGCCGAGGGCCAATCTCGCATGAGCGACCAGCTCAGGTTTTCTGGGGTCTCATCGCCACGGATGAGACGGGGTGAGCGCACCCGCAGCGGCTTGCTTTGCTCCAGATCGCGCAGTGCACGTTCATGCTCATCGGTAGGCTTGCCGTCTTTCGAGCCCTTCTTGATGGCCTCCATGACACCGGCCTTTTTCGATTCCCAGGCCATGAAATCAGCGGCATTGGCGTCCATCAACGGCTTAAGCAGATCCACTTGCTCGCGTTGCCAGTCTTCCAGAGCTTGCTTGAAATAGCCATCGCAAGAAGTCTTTCTCTCTCCACTTTCGGCAATGCTCAGCATGTATAGCGAGATCGGCCCGGACAATCCTGGTGCCCTCTCGACGTCATACAAGCCCTGCAACGCCACGGATACGACCGACAGAGCCGACGCGGCAGCCAGCGCGATTGGCGCCTTCACAAACCCGATGACTTCCTCCACGGCGGATCGGATCGTCACGGGCAGGGCCTCTAATGGGTAAGGCAGCGGGTCATGACTCTCCTCAAGTGGCTCTGGATCAAGCCAGTTCGACGAAGGTCCTAAGGTGTCTGATTGACACACCGCGGCCTCTACGCAGAGTTGTACCGCCTGCGCCCCTGACGACTGGCATAAATCGTTGAAGTCAGTGTGCTTATCGCCTCGGTGCTCAGGGAACTTCGGCACCGCCAGAAAACCGCCGACAGCCCGTGCCGCTGCCGTCGCCTTGGTCAGGCCGGGGTTGCCAGGGGTCAGGTGGTCGTCGTCTGCCGCAACGATGATCTTGAGTTTGGGGTACTTCTCACGCAATGCTACCGCCACAGCTTGGAGGTTGCCGGCATTGAACGCCACGGCGACCGCGTGACCGGAGCACTCATGAAGGCTCGCCCCGGTCGCGAAGCCCTCACAGACAATCAGCGTGCCATCAGGTTTCCCAATGCTGCAGTAACAACCCTTCACCCGTCCACCGGGATGAAATAGCTTCTCACCTTGCCAATCTATGGTCTGCAAACTGTGCATTGTTCCCGACGTGTCACGCATGGGAATCAGCAACTTGTCGTCGAACACCCTCGCCCCGAAGGGTTTGACACTCTTCGCGGCCAGGTAGGGGTGGTCCGTCGCCTGGTCGGTCTGTTGCCACAGTGTCGCCACGGTCTGCCTAGCATCCTTATGGCGCTGCGCCTGTTCAGATTCACGTTGCATCTGCATGGCCGTGGTGCGGGCCCGGTGGCCGTCGCGCTCTGACTTGGTCATGGTCTGGTCCGATTTCGCGCACCTAGGCCAATCGCCACCGGACCGCCAGCAACCGAAACTGCCAGCGGGTATACCGTCAAGGTGCAGCACATACCAGCCGGCATCATCACCGCGGCGCCCGCTTGAACTGAAGCGGTGTATGGCGCCATCGGCGTTGATCGACTCGGGTGGCTCCAGTCCATGCGCGGCAATGGCCAGTCTGAAATGCTCTGTCGGATCGCTCACAACGCACCCCCAATCCGCGGCAAGTGGCAATATCCCTGGCCCGAAGTTGGGAAGGTGGGCCCATGGCCCCAGCATTCAGCGAAGCAACGTGGTCCCCCGGCAGAAAGTCCTTGGCGGCACAGGCAGTGCCCATCCACCGTCACCTTCTCCTGCATCCGGACCTTGGCTTTACTTGAGCAAGCTGCCGTGCCAAAATTAACGTCGTTAGTGTTAGTAGGTAAGCCCTTGGTGTTCGTAGCACCTTGGGCTTTTTCTTTGGGGCTCATGACGGCACCCCCCGTCGACTGGCCGACGCCGACTCAACGAAATGCTGAACACGAACTGATGCGTGAGCGTCAGTACGGTGACAACCCGCTTCATCGGAGTCCAGCAATGCCAATGCAACCTGTGCGAACAACAGGATATCCGCACGTTGCTGAATTGCTTCAGATTGATCAGCGTCCTGGCCAAGTCCAGCCGCCGGCTTAGGCATAGGCTCGCGGGACAGTTTCACGACCGCGATCAGGCGGTTGACGATGACGTCGATCGTGTCACCAGGCAGGAAGTACATTTCATACTCATCGCCAGCGTAAAGCAGCACTTCGATGTGCGCGTTTTCGCTGTGTAAGGTGTGCATCTCTGAAATGAGGTGTGCTGTCAGCTCACG
>JBBKVN010000459.1:0-3086 GCA_037968455.1 Rhodoferax sp. | reverse complement strand
TGGGCGGCCCGATCCGCATGGCCTGATGCGGGTGTAAACCCTGAGGATATTGGTGGCACGAAACTCGCTTGGGTCTATAAAATAAATTGACCAATCGGTTAGCTTCTTCGTGGCGTTGCATCAAACTGGTGCAGCGCGGTCCAATTTGGCGTGTCAATGAACAAACTTGAATCCTCGTCTTCCCATTTGAACCACGGCACTGCGCCCAGATTGGCGGTTGAGGTGCGCAACGCCAGCGTGATCTACGGCGCCCAAACCAACGCACCCGTGCACGCGCTGAGCGACATTGACTTGCAGATTCAGGAAGGTGAGTTCGTCGCCCTGATTGGCCCCTCCGGCTGTGGCAAAACCACTTTGATGCGCGTGATTGCCGATCTGGAAAAAATCAGCGCGGGCGAGGTGCTGGTGAACGGCGTGTCGCCGCATGAGGCGCGCCTGGCGCGCGCTTACGGTTATGTGTTTCAAGCCCCGGCTCTGTTCCCCTGGCGCACGGTGCTGGCCAACGTCATGCTGCCACTGCACATTCAGGGGCGCCCCAAAGCCGAGGCGAAAGCCATTGCCCTGCAGCATTTGGAGCGAGTTGGTCTGACTGGTTTTGAGAGCAAGTACCCCTGGCAGCTCTCTGGCGGCATGCAGCAGCGGGTGTCCATTGCCCGGGCCTTGTCGTTTGAGCCCAAGATTTTGATGATGGACGAGCCTTTTGGCGCGCTGGACGAAATCACCCGTGACCGGCTCAACGAACAGCTGCAGCAGCTTTGGCAGCGCGAGCGCCGCACCGTGGTGTTTGTGACGCACTCCATTTCAGAAGCGGTGTACCTCGCCACCCGTATAGTCGTCATGTCGCCCCGTCCGGGGCGAATCGCCAAGGTGATTGAGTCTTCGCTGCCGGATGAGCGCCATCTGAGCTTGCGCGACTCTGCGGAGTTCGTGGACATGGCGCACGCGGTGCGAGAGGCTCTGGCCGACGGGCACCATGACTGACTCGCCGTTGCAACAACGACTGGCCCAGTTCCGGCACCACGGCGTCCCCATTGTTGTGGTGATGTCTGTGGTGTTGGTGGCTTGGTATTTGGGAGCCTGGGCCATGAACGCGCCGGGTGCCATTGAGCGCGTCATGCCCGAAGGCGGGGCCTGGGGCTGGCAAGAATTGCTTTCTGCCACGCTCTCAATGGACCGCCCGGTCCTGCCCGCGCCGCACCAGGTGGCGCAGGACTTTTGGTCCAGTTTGGTGGATTGGCCCCTGAATTCGCCGCGCAACCTCATGTTTCATGTGGCCGTCACCGCAGAGTCCACCTTGTGGGGCTTTGTCATGGGCACCGCGCTGGGCTTGGCGTTGTCGGTGTGCATCGTGCATTCCCGCACGCTGGACCGCGCACTTTTGCCGTGGATCGTTGCGTCGCAAACCGTACCCGTGCTGGCCATTGCGCCCATTGTGTTGGTCATTTTGGGTAGCCTGGGTTTTTCGGGTGTCGCACCCAAAGCAGTGATTGCCATGTACCTGTGTTTCTTTCCGGTCACCGTGGCCATGGTGCAAGGCCTGCGCTCCCCCCAGCGGATTGAGACCGAGATGATGCACACCTACGCGGCGTCACCCTGGCAGGCTTTGTGGTTGTTGCGTTTGCCCGCCGCTTTGCCTTTCTTGTTCCCCGCGCTTCGTGTCGGCATTGCCGCCGGTTTGGTCGGCGCGATGGTGGCCGAGTTGCCCACTGGCGCGCAGGCGGGTCTTGGGGCGCGGCTGCTGACCGGTTCCTACTATGGCAACACGATCCAGATCTGGTCGGCCCTGGTGATGTCGGCCCTGCTGGGTTTGACGTTGACCACCGTGGTTGCGGGCGTTGAGCGCCTGGCGCTGCGCCACCGGAGGCAAGCATGATGCGGTCCAGATCTTTCACGGCGGGCTTTGCACTCGCGGGGCTGGTTGGTGCGGCGGTTTTGATGGCCCTCGGCGTCAGCCAAGGCGAGGCGCCGCCGTCAAACTGGTTCTGGTTATTGACAGTCGGACTGGGCGCTTGGGCGGTTCAGTCAGTTCGCTACGTCGCTGCCCTTGATGGCTCCCGCATGGACGGAACACTGACCGCCGCCTTGTTTGGCCTGTGGATTGTTTACTTCTGGCAATTGCTGGTCATGGCCTTTGATGTGCCCCGGGTGCTGCTGCCGCCTCCCAGCACCATCGCACTTTCCATGTTTGAGCATGGCGACCTTTTGTGGGGCGATTTTGTGCAAACCGTGCTCAAAGCCGTTTTAGTGGGCTGGGCGCTGGGCTCCGCCCTGGGTTTTGCCGTGGCGGTGGCCATTGACCGCATGCCTTTTCTGCAGCGCGGCTTGCTGCCTCTGGCCTCGCTCACCAGCACCATTCCCTTGGTGGCGGTGGCGCCCATTGCGGTGATGTGGTTTGGTTTTGAGTGGCCGTCAAAAGCGGCCGTGGTGGTGTTGATGACCTTCTTTCCCATGCTGGTGTCTACGCTGGCGGGTTTAAAAGCCTCCGGCAAACTTGAGCGGGAGTTGATGTACAGCTACGCCGCCAGTTACACCGGCACTTTGCTGGCGCTGCGTCTGCCCTCGGCCTTGCCCTTTATGTTCAGCGCGCTCAAAATCAATGCCACCCTGGCGCTGATTGGGGCCATCGTGGCAGAGTTCTTTGGCTCTCCCACCACGGGCCTGGGTTTTCGCATTTCCACGGAGGCAGCCAAGATGAATATGTCCCTGGTCTGGGGCGCGATTGTGGTGTCGGCCATCACCGGTTCGCTCGCCTATGTTCTGCTCGTGAAACTGGAGCGCCGCGCAGCGTTCTGGCATCCGTCGGTGCGCGACGCATGATTTTTTCTGTCGTTTGGTCAGTGCGCCTGAACTGACTGTTTCTTTTCCCAACCCTAGGAGCTCTCCATGATTCGTTCTTCGAAGATCACCAACAGCCTGCTGGCCGCGGTGCTGGCCGTATGCGGTGTGACGGCCAGTGGCGTTGCCACGGCCGCCGACAAGGTCACGGTGCAGTTGAAATGGTTGCCCCAGGCGCAGTTCGCGGGCTACTACGTGGCGCAGGCGAAGGGCTACTACAAGGACGCAGGCCTGGATGTGACCATCAAACC
>JBBKVN010000458.1:0-7188 GCA_037968455.1 Rhodoferax sp. | reverse complement strand
GCGTCTGTGGCATTCATGCCGGCATTATATTGTGAAGTAAATTGGCACTATAGGCATATGGTGTAAGCGCAGTTAGCTATCAAATATATAGCTATTTCAGTGCGAGTCGCCTTGCGCATAATGGGGCGGGCCAGCCGCTAGTTCGGTGCGTGCTTGGCGCAGCACTTGCCAGCCGCCATGCAAGGCCAAACTGGACATGATCGCAGCTACCACCGCGTCAGGCCATGCTTGCCCGGTGCCAAATACACCCACGGCGGCGGCCATGACCGCCAAGTTGCCAATGGCGTCATTGCGTGAACACAGCCAGACGCTGCGCATATTGGCGTCGCCCTCACGAAATGCGTACAACATCCAGGCGACAGTCACGTTGGCAACCAGAGCTACCAAGCCGATCGCGCCCATCGTCGGCGCGTCTGGTACAGCGCCGTTCATGGCCGCCCAACCGGCCCGAACCAAGATAAATAGCCCAAAGGCAATCATGCTGAACGCTTTCAGCATGGCGGCGCGGGCGCGCCATGCCAATGCGGCCGACAGAACCGCCAGAGACACAGCATAGTTGGCCGCGTCGCCAGCAAAATCAATGGCGTCGGCTAACAACGAGAGCGAGCCCGAGGTGTAGCCCGCCAAGATCTCCACCAAAAACATGGAGGCATTGATGATCAAGGCAATCCAAAGGATTCGGCGGTACCGCCCGAGGTTCTCGATGGACGACGCGGTGGGTGTTTTGTGTTCGCAGCAGTGCGCAGGCATGGTTTTCCTTAAAGTGCCTCTATTAAAAACCCTGTAGTGACTCTAGTGTCAAGCGATTTGATGGTGTAAATCGTCATGTCGCTATGACCGGTGTACGGGGCAGGGTCCATCTGAGTTGGCACGGGTTTTTTGAACTTCTTCATCAAGATCGTGCGCCCGTTCGGGCTCCCTATTCAAGATTGTGCGATGGCCAAGCGCTTAGAACGCGAGCGGAGCGCCGCGTTTGGTTCGGCGGCAAATCCTTGCCAACTCAAATAAATACCGGCTGGTAATTTTTTATACCTTAAAGAATTTAAGGTTACTGTTTAGTTGTATTGTTGGGGCACGTCACATTTTTGACGTTTCACACTTGACATCTACCTTTTGGAGATATTCATGAAAAAAACCATTCTCGCCACCGCTTTGGCATTTGGCGTCGCTTTTTCCGTTCAAGCCAAGGACATCGTCGACACAGCGGTTGCTGCTGGCAACTTCAAAACCTTGGCCACGGCGCTAACCGCTGCGGGTTTGATTGACAAGCTCAAAGGTCCTGGCCCGTTCACGGTGTTTGCCCCAACCGATGCAGCATTCGCCAAAATTCCTAAAGCGGATCTTGATGCCTTGTTGAAAGACAAAGCGAAACTCACCGCTGTTTTGACCTACCACGTGGTACCCGGTAAGGTGATGGCTGCCGATGTCAAAGCCGGCCAAGTCAAAACCGTCCAGGGTTCCGAGATCACCGTCAAAACCATGGGGGGCGTGATGGTGGACGGTGCGAAAGTGACTGCCACGGACATTGCGGCAGACAATGGCGTGATTCACGTGATCGACAGTGTGATCATGCCCAAGTAATCGCCGGTTGGTGAAGGAAAGCGGCGAATCGTTGCGAGCAATTCACCATGAAAAAAGCCGGGATACCCGGCTTTTTTCATGTCCGCATTTGTCAGTTGCAGACTTTAGGATTGACGATGTCTTTGAGCATGTCTGCATTCACGATGCGAATGTGGCGTTGCTTAACCTCCACAATGCCGTCTTCCACAAATTTAGAGAAAGTGCGACTCACGGTCTCAAGCTTCAACCCCAGGTAGCTGCCAATCTCTTCGCGCGTCATGCGCAGCACCAACTCCGTCTTGGAGAAGCCGCGCGCATTCAATCGTTGGACAAGGTTCAGCAAAAAGGCCGCCAGTCTTTCTTCTGCCCGCATGCTGCCCAGCAGCAGCATGACACCATGCTCACGGACAATTTCACGGCTCATGATTTTGTGAACATGACGCTGCAGCGAAATTACATCCCGCGAGATTTCTTCCACGCGGTCGAAGGGCATCACGCACACCTCGGCATCTTCCAGGGCCACGGCATCACAGGTGTGTTGATCATTCACGATGCCATCCAAGCCGATGATTTCCCCTGCCATTTGAAATCCTGTGACCTGGTCTTTGCCATCTTCAGAGACCACGCTGGTTTTGAAAAAACCAGTGCGGATGGCGAAAAGGCTGGTGAACCTTTCACCCGTTCGGAACAGCGTGGTACCGCGCTTGACCTTGCGCCGGGCCGCCACTACTTCATCGACCCGATCCAGCTCATCCGGAGTCAAGCCGAGTGGCATACACAGCTCTTTGAGATTGCAACTTGAGCAGGCGACTTTTAGGGTGATGGGGTTCATACGAGTCATTTTGGCACCAATTGACGTCTATCCCTGCACTTCCTGATCTAAGTCAAGCAGACTTACCTGCACTATTTGATATCGAGTTGACCCAGGTCAAGAATTTGACGAGGCGTTGAAGGCATATTTCCCACCTTGCCAAGGATTGCCCATGAATACCGATGCTGCGCCCCCTGTTTTGAATGACTTGCTTTGTCGGTTGAATGTCTCTGGCCCCCGCTATACGTCTTTCCCGACGGTGGATCGGTTTGTCGAGGCGTTTGCGGCGGACGAATACAAGCAGACCTTGGCGCAACGCCGCTCTGGCCCGACGGTGACGGGCCGGTCGATGTCTTTGTATGTCCACATTCCATTTTGTGAAACGCTGTGCTACTTCTGCGCCTGTAACAAGGTTGTCACGCGTCAGCATGGTCGCGCCGGCCCGTATCTGAATTACCTGGGTCGGGAAGTAGAGCTTCACATGGCAGAGTTGGGCGTGGGGCAACCGGTCAGCCAACTTTATGTGGGCGGCGGTACGCCGACTTTTCTGAGTGACCTTGAGTTGGGCGACCTGATGAGTATGTTGCGCCGAAATTTCAGAATGGTGCCGGGCGGTGAGTACACCATCGAAGTCGACCCGCGCACGGTGGATGCTTCCCGGCTGGATACCCTGGTCGAGTTGGGGTTCAACCGATTGAGCATTGGGATTCAGGATTTTGACCCTGCCGTGCAAAAGGCGGTGCACCGGATCCAACCTGCTGAGCAGGTTGTGCAACTGTTTCAAGAGGCCCGCCAACGGCACTTTGACTCCATCAGCATGGACTTAATTTATGGATTGCCCCAGCAAAGCCCGGAGTCGTTTGGCCGCACCCTGTCCCAGGTCATTGAGTTGAAACCTGATCGCGTTGCGCTGTATGCCTATGCGCACCTGCCTGAGAGTTTCAAGCCGCAGCGCCACATTAGCGCCGCTTCGCTGCCCAGTGACGCGGCCAAGGTGACTATGCAGACGAGCTCGATGGCGTCCTTACTCAGCGCGGGTTATGTCCACTTGGGCATGGATCACTATGCACTGCCTACCGACGCTTTGGCCATTGCCAAATGGCAGGGCCGCCTGCACCGTAGCTTTCAGGGGTACAGCACGCAACCGGACTGCGATCTGATTGGTCTGGGGGTGTCTGCCATGGGACGAATCGGGGCCACCTACAGCCAGAATGCGAAGACCCTCGAAGAGTATTCAGACCGCCTGGACCAGGGACTTTTCCCGGTGGTTCGGGGCCTTGCCCTGAGCCGCGATGACTTGGTTCGGCGCGCCATCATCATGGCCTTGATGTGCCAGGGGGATGTCTCGTTTGAGGCCATTGAACTGGGCTACCTGATCGATTTCAAGCACTACTTCGCCTCGGAAATCGACACTCTGCAGGCGTTCGCCGCGCAGGGAGTGGTCACCATGGATGACAGCGGACTACAAATCACAGATACAGGCTGGCGTTGTGTGCGCGCCGTCGCCATGGTGTTTGACCGTTACCTGCAAACTGACCGCATCAGAGCCCAGTTCTCCAAGATCATCTAGCATCGCGGGATGCAGACTTCTCTCGCGGTAACCGCACTCTTGATGGGCTTGGCCGGTGGGCCGCATTGTATTGCCATGTGTGGCGCGGCCTGTGCCGGTATTGGTCAGGCGGCAGGTCCCCATAAAAACTCTGCTTTGCTCAGTTTTCAGTTAGGTCGATTGATGGGTTATTCCGCGTTGGGCGCGCTGGCGGCGGCATCCATGCAGGGGCTGGGCTGGCTGACGGTCCAGTCGGCTGCGCTTAGACCGGTATGGACCCTGTTTCACGTGGCCACTTTGGTATTGGGTCTGCTGTTGATGTGGAAAGCCCGGCAGCCCATCTGGCTGGAGAAAACCGGGCGAAAGATTTGGGCAGGCGCTCGTTCCCTGGCTCAAGGGCGAGGGCGCGGCGCGCCGTTGGCTATTGGTGCCTTGTGGACGTTTCTGCCCTGCGGACTGCTTTATTCCGCCTTGCTGGTGGCGTCGCTCAGCGGTCAGGCCGTGGACGGCGCCATGGTGATGGCCTTGTTTGCGCTGGGGTCCGGTGTGTCCTTGTTGGCAGGTCCCTGGCTGTGGTTGCGACTGGGCGGTGGCAGCACGGGTGATTGGGGTGTCAGAGTTGCAGGTTTGGCCCTGGCCGCCAGCGCCACGTGGGCGCTTTGGATGGCGTATGCGCATGACGCGGCGCCATGGTGCGTCACCCCGTAAAGCAGTCAAACCGTTATGATGAGCTGATAAAAACAGCATGCAGAGGACCCGCTTATGACGTCACCTCTATCCCATGACGACGCGAAGCGATTGGACGCTTTGGGCGTTTACCAAATCATGGACACCCCTGCGGAGCAGGCCTACGACGACGTCGTCAAACTGGCCGCCGCCATATGTGATGTGCCGATTGCCTTGGTGTCCCTGCTGGACACCGAGCGCCAGTGGTTCAAGGCCAAAGTGGGGCTGGACGCCTCACAAACACCCATTCAAGACGCGTTCTGTGCGCACACTATCACCAGCGACGAGGATGTGATGGAGGTGAGAGACGCCTTGGAAGACCCCCGCTTTGCCCACAACGCCTTGGTGACTGGTGAGCCGGGAATCCGCTTCTATGCCGGCGCACCCTTGGTCACCCCGTCAGGCGCCAAGTTGGGCACGGTGTGTGTTATTGACCGCGTGCCCCGAACGCTGGATGCGCGGTCCAAGGCGGCCTTGCTGGCCTTGTCCCGCCAGGTGGTGTCCTTGCTGGAGTTGCGTCACACCGAGGCCGAGTTGCGCGCGATGTCAGACATACAACATCTGCGTCAACTCCAGTTGGATGGGTATCAAAAACAGCTGGAGCAGGTGAATATGCTGCTTCGCCAACAGGCCACGTTGGACCCCTTGACTGGCTTGAGCAACCGGCGTGCCTTCGATGACGCTTTGTGTGAGGAACTTGCCCGCACCGAGCGCACGGCCGCGTCCATGGCCTTGATTTTTGTGGACGTTGACCACTTCAAGAATTTCAACGACGAGTTTGGGCACGTGGCGGGCGACCAAGCTTTGCAGCAGGTTGCTAGCGTCCTGTTGGCGCAAGCGCGCCCCTATGACCACGTGGCCCGCTATGGCGGTGAAGAACTGACGCTGATCTTGCCGGACACGGGCCGAGGCGCTGGAATGGCGGTGGCGGAGCGCATTCGGTTGGCGATTGAGAGTTTTGCGTGGCCGCGCGCGCCCATCACGGTCAGCGTGGGGGTGGCCGTTGCCAACAGTGCAGACACTGGGGCTGGCTTGCTGGACCGCGCTGATCGCGCTTTGTACCAGGCCAAGCGCGCCGGGCGCAATTGCGTCGTTTTTCTGGATGTGGCGGACGATCCTCAACCTAACGGCGACAAGACTAGCGGGTCTTGACCCGGTCACCGTCCCGAAGTTGGCTGTCCGGGTAAACAATCACTTGGGTACCCACAGGCAAGCCTGACTTGATCCAGGCCGTGACGCCATTGCGCGCCTCGACGTAAACTTCTTTCAACCGGACTTGCCCTCCTTCCATGACCAGCAGGGCAGAGCGGGTGCCCATGGGAAACAGGGCGCTGACGGGGACCTGCACTGCGCCTTCAACCACTTGCACCAGAATTCGCACATCCAGCTTGAACCCATCACCCAAGGCAAACCAGCTGGCAGCCGGGGACAGGATGTCGATGAGGGTGTTGACGCGCTGCTCTTCAACACCAAGCGCTGAGACCTTGGTGAAGGCTGAGGGCTCCACCCGGCGAACCTCGCCCTGCAAGGTGTCGGGTCCACCCCAGTGGGCCAGTTGGACAGGGGTGCCGGGGCGAATTTGCGCGGCATCTTCGGTTAACACGTCAACTACCACCTCCAGGCGGGTCGGGTCGCCCACTTCCAGTAAGGGCGTCCCCGCCATGACCATACCTGCGCTGGGCTGCAACACTTTAAGGACTTTGCCTGCCACCGGCGAGCGAACGATAAACGGTGCGCCTTCGCGGCCGTTGCTTGATACCGGCTCCAACGTGGCTTGCGATCGGGCCAGCGTGAAGCGGGCGGCCACGGCGTCCTGGCGGGCACTTGCCAGCTCCTGCTCGCGCAGGTGCAGGTTGAGGCGATCGGTCTCCAGCCCGGCGGGCGCCACGAAACCTTGTTTCTCCAGCGATTGGCTGCGCTGCAGGTCAGCCTTGGCCTGGGCCAGCGCGGCGCCAGCCCGCTCCACCATGGTCTGAGAACGGACCAGGGCGGCCTGCAATGCGGCGTTGGCCGCCAGTTGCTCGGCCCGACTGCGTGCGTCCAGCAGAGGCGGTGTGCTGGGCCAGAGGCGAGCCACCGGCGCGTCCTGCGCCACGTCATCGCCTTGCTTGAACGTCATCCGTTCCAGATGGCCACCCAGCGGGGCGGAGACCTGGTAGCGGTCCCGAAGTCGGGTCTTGCCGTCTTCTTGAACCGCGCGCTCAAATCGGCCCTGGGTGACGAGCGCGGTTTCCACTTCCCTCGGTGTTGGCATCAACGCCCAAACCAGCAACGCCAGCACCGCCGCACCCGCCACGACCCAAATTAGTTTTTGTTTCATGCTCTTTTCTGAAGGCTTCATTCTTTATTCCCTGGTTTTAAGCACGGCCACCAAATCCAGCGTATCGACCTTGCGACGTACCACCAAGGCGCTGACCAATCCCGCAATGACCACCGCAATCACCGCATAGGCATAAGTGGCTGGCAATATCACCATCGGAAAGTCGAACTCCTCGTTTTTGATCAATTGCACGATGCCAGAGGCCAGCAGGTAGCCCAGCAC
>JBBKVN010000457.1:0-7062 GCA_037968455.1 Rhodoferax sp. | reverse complement strand
ACGATGACATGGCCATTTGGAACCAAGCGGACTACTGGGCGACACCCTCGGAAACGCTCGGTCAGGGGCGAGGGGACTGCGAAGACTTCGTCATTGCCAAGTACTTTACGTTGCGCCAGTTGGGGCTGGCCTCTGAGCGGCTTCGGTTGATTTATGTGCGTGCCCGAACAGGCACTGGCACAGGGGCGTCGGCTCAAGCGCATATGGTGTTGGCCTATTACGCTCAGCCAGACGCAGAGCCCCTTGTGCTGGATAACTTGATCAGCGACATTCGGCCGGCCTCCCGCCGGCCCGACTTGTTGCCTGTGTTCAGTTTTGATCAGGAAGGCCTTTTCACCGGAGCGCCTGGGAAAGCCGAGGTCAAGATTGGTGGTGTTGGGCGACTGTCGCGTTGGGAGGATCTGCTAAGGCGGGCCCGTTTGGAGGGGTTTGACTGAGCATGTTTGATTGAGGATTTAAAACTATGTCGATGTACCGTCAACTTTGGCTCGCCATCATCACGGCCATGCTGCTCGCACTTGGCGGTGGTTTGTTGGCGTCAATGGTTAGTGCTAGAAGCTACCTTGAGTCGCAACTGACCATCAAGAACAACGACAACGCCACGGCGCTCGCTCTCGCACTGAGCGCAAGCAATCCGGACGCCACCATGATTGAGCTCACTGTGGCGTCACTGTTTGATGGAGGTCACTATGAGTGGATTCGCGTAGTTGACCCATTGGGACGAGTCATGGTTGAGAAGGTATCGCCAGCGGGCGACATTGGCGCGCCAAACTGGTTTGTCTATCTATTGCCTATTGCGGCCGACCCTGGGCGGGCGCAGATCAGCAATGGCTGGCAGCAATTGGGCGTGGTCACTCTTTTAAGTCACAGTAAGTTCGCCTATGGGGCGCTTTGGAAGACCGCCTATGAGATGGTGGTGGCATTGACCCTGGCCGGCTTGTTGGGGGGGTATCTTGGAGCCATGGTCTTGCGTCGATTGCGACGTCCACTGAATGCCGTCATTGGTCAGGCCAATGCGATCACGCTGCGCCGTTTCGTTACGATTGAAGAGCCAGAGGTACCAGAACTCCGGCAGTTGGCCATTGCCATGAATGCGACCGTAGGGCGGCTGAAGACGATGTTTGAGGAGGAGGCGGCACGGCTGGACGTGATGCGCCGGGAAGCAAATTGCGATGCGCTAACGGGATTGTTCAATCGTCCCCGATTTATGGCGGGGCTTCAGCAGTCACTGAACGCCGAAGATGCCTCAGGCGGTACCTTGATGCTGGTCCGTCTGGCCGACCTTTCAGGGATTAATCGCCGACTTGGGCGAATGGCGACCGATGATTTTCTGCGTCGAGCGGGTGCGGCAATTGGTGAATGTGTCTTGCCGTTTGATCACTGTCTTGCGGCGCGGCTCAATGGGTCTGATTTTTCTTTGCTTTTGCCGAGCGATCTCGACGCCAGAGCCATGGCAGAACAGTTGCTTGACCGCTTGATTAAAGTGGCTGCACCTTTCTCTGAAAATGAGCCAGCCGCATGGATCGCCATGGGAGGTTTTGAGCGAGACTCCGAAATGGAGGTGCTGTTGGCGCGGGTGGACTTGGCATTGGCCGGTGCTCAGGCAGGCGGCGAAAGTCTGATCTGTGAGGCGACAGTTGAGGTTTCAAAAGAGATGCCGCGGACGTCCGATCAGTGGGCGCGAATGATACCTACGGCGCTGGAGCATGGCTGGGTGCGCCTAGTATCGTTTCCGGTGCTGGAGTCGTCGGGAAAGCTGTCTCACAATGAACACGTTCTTCGTATCAAGTTTGGTGAAGATGACGAATGGCTGGCCGCGGGGCGCTTCCTGCCAATCGCAGAGCGACTCAAGCTCACCCCCGCACTGGACTTGGCTGCAGTCGCATTAGGGCTTCAAGTGCTTGAGAGCACGCCGGAGATGCCGGGCTTGGCCATCAACCTGTCAGCCAGCTCAGTAGCAGACGAAAAATTCACCGCTAAACTGCTGAATCTGATCGATGCAAACCTGGGCCTTGCCCCAAGGTTGTGGTTGGAAGTAGCAGAGGTGGGGGCGCTTAGAAACAAGGTGGCGTTTCGGGCTTTGTTTACCGCGCTGGCCATGCGCGGTTGCCGTACTGGGCTTGAGCACGTGGGAAACCACATCAGTCATATTGGCGAGTTGCATGACATCGGTCTTGACTACTTGAAGGTTGACAGTGGCCTCATTCGCAATATCGATCAAAACCCAGGCAACCAAGCCTTTTTGCGGGGCCTGTGCACTATTTCGCAAAATATGGGCATGGCGATCCTCGCCGAAGGCGTACTGAATCAGGAGGAAGCGGTATGCCTGAAGGAACTGGGATTCGACGGTATGACTGGGCCGGGAATTGCGCTGAGTTGAATGCTTGAGTAGCTCGATGCCCAAATGAATGCAGGGCACAGAAGCTTGGTTTCAGCCGATGCGAATAGGCGCGCCGTTTTACACCGCGAGTGGACGGCCGAAAAATGCTTGAATGGGCTGCGGAAGACCTCAGATAATTGTTTCGTCGAGCAGGTCAGCCCGAACTTGCATTGACGTATCTGTTATCAATCGACCCGTTGAGTTTCCTGAGTAGGGCGCGGCAAGTCGTCAAATCGGATGCAATCATCTGCACTTGGCGCATATCTGATTGAGCTGGTGAACCGCCGTCCTCGCCATTAATTGCATGGTCTCCAGAAACATCGTCGACAGTTGTCACCGACCGCCGTATAGGATCCATTCAATGATCGACATATAGGGCAGTCAGGCCGCAGCTCGATTGGGGTATCTTGCGGTTCGGGGCAGGCGATAGTGAACAGGCTGGCTTCGTCGCGCTTTACACGCGGCGGCGCCAATCCCAGCCTGTTAATCTGTGATTAGCTTGTTGTTCACTAAAAGATTCGTGATGATGGCATTGTCGTTGGCAAAGCCTGTGACCAGATCAACACCTGAAAGGGTAATCGCCTGATCTTCAGCGCCTGCAGCATATCCCCCGGTGAATCCGCCTGTTGAGCTAATATGAACGATGGTATTGGCGCCTGATTTTTCAAAGCTCAGGAAGCTGGCCAGATTGCCGGGGACCGAGCCACCATTGTTCTCGCCTACGAGTAGGTCCCGCAGGTCAAGAATGTCTCCTCCGCTAGCCGGGGCGGCAATACTAAAGTCAGTAATGGTGTCATGCGCCGGATTGCCTGCAGTCCCCTTGTCTGCCAACTCCCAACGAAACACATCCGAACCCGATCCCCCAGTCAGTGTGTCGTTGCCGGCACCTCCAATCAGGATATCTTTGCCGGCGCCACCAGTAAGCGTGTCAACCCCAGCACCACCAGAAATCCAGTCATCGCCGGTGCTTCCGGTCAGGGTGTCCGCAGCACTGGTGCCCAGTACGTCCAGCTTTACTGATGAAGTGTTTGTCGAAGTACTCCCGCCCACCGATTCAGTGGCAGTGACGGCCGCCGTCATGCCGTTGATCTGCGTGTCGCTGAGAGGTGTAAGTGAGGTCAGGGTCACAACGTGTCCAACCGGCACGGTTGTCGCCCCCCCACTCACGGTGACTGAAGTGCTTGTGGTGGTGTCGTACAGGGTTGCGCCTGTCGGGATACCGCTCAATGTGATGGCCGACAGAGTTTCACTGCCGTCTTTGTCACTGAGGCTGGCTGTGGTGTTCATCGTGTAGCTATAGACCCCCGTGTTGACCGACAGGCTGTCGAAGCGAACGGCAGAGTCGTTGTCAAACGAGTAAAAGCCCACTTCTTTAAGCGCCGGTGCGGCGCTTGCCCCGCCCGTCACTGAACCAAACGTGTAGTTCAGGTTAGTGGTGACCGCACTGGTCAGGTCAACCGCTGTGACCGCAATTCCCGTATTGCTTACTGCGACGCGCAAGTCAAACCAGTCGTCGCCATTGAATACGGCTCGAGCGAGATCGACCGGGACACCGCCGACTATTTGAACCAACGACAGCTCCTGATATTGGCCTGGGTAGGAGTTGAATAGCGATCCGGCGGGCGCATAGTCCGGGCTCGGGTTTTCCCAGCGCACCAAGAAGTAATTGTTGTCATCCTGATAACCAAACACGGCGCCGACACCATTGGCCTGCGCGGAACTGGCGTCGGCATAGAGTTGAAGGGTGATCACGTAACTAGTCGAAGTTTTCTCTGTGGCCGTTAATTCACTTCCCGTGTACTGCAGGAATCCTTGCGCATCGTCGGAGCCACTTCCTCCTCCTTGGTTATAGACCGCGAAAGGTGTTCCGTTTGCAGATTCGCCAGAATTCGTGCGGACTGCCCAGCGGCTTGCAAAATTGGCCTCCTCAGTTGAATTACTGCCAGTTTGACCGCTCCATGCGACAGTGTTGAACAAAGCGCTCTCTGTTGAGCCCTTGCCCGTACCGCCTGGGATTTCGGCAAAAGTGTTTCCGCGCAGGGCGTTTCCCGTCCAAGCCGATAAATTACCACTGTTAAAGCTGGCGTCCAGCAGATTGGATGACGAAATCATGCCGTTGCTGGTGACATGTGCGTACACCGTTGGCATGTCGGCAGCAGGAGAAATGTTAATACCAATCGTATCCACGTCAGTCGCGGCACCATCTGTGGTGCTGACTGTGATTTGAGCACTGCCGCTGTAATCGGTTTTCGGCGTGAATGCCGTGCCGTTCAAGGCAGCATTGATAGCCGACGGACTGCCACTTAGTACCACTGTTGTTGATCCGTTGCCCGTGACCGTCACTCCCGTAATTGAGCCTAAGGTAAGAATGCCGTTGGTCACGATCAGAGTAGTTGTCAGGTTGCTGCTATCCGGGTCCGATACGGTAATTGCATTGCCATTGGCAGTGCTAAATACCCGAACTACGTCTTCCGCCATTGCCTGGGCTCCGGGTACGGTGTTCACCGGAGGATTGTCATCGTTGGTGATGGTGCCGGTGACGGCGCCTGCGGTGGTGCTGACGGTGTAGCCCGTGCCTGAGGCCAGGGTGGCGATGACGGTCTCGTTGGGCTCGAACACGGTGTCCGCAGTCGGATCAATCGTGACGGTGGTGCTGCCCGTGGTCTGACCGGCCAGCACGGTGATCGTGGTGGGCTGTGTGCCCGTGAAGTCCGTGCCGGGCGTGGCGGTGCCCGTCCAGCCGATATTGATCACGGTGTTGGTGCTTGAGGCACGGTCCAAAGTGACGCTGTAGACCAAATTGACGGCACCGTCTTCAAGCACGGAGGGCGTGCTCACGCTGACGCTGGCCACGGGGATGGCGTCATCGTTGGTGATGGTGCCGGTGGCAGGACCACCGGTAGACGTCAGGGCCACAGCATTGCTAGTGGCGCTGGTAATCGTGGCGATCACCGTCTCATTGTCCTCGAACGTAGTATCCGGGGTTGGGTCGATGGTGATAGTGGCGGTCGTGGTGCCAGCGGCGATGGTCACAGTACCAGTGACCCCCGAGCCGGTGTAGTCAGTGCCGTTCGTCGCAGTGCCACTGAGCGTGTAGTTCACTGTGGTTGCAAACGCAGATGGATTGCTTAGAGTGAAGGTGTAGACCAAGTTGAGCGCACCGTCTTCAAGCACGCTGATCGGCAAGACCGAGACGGCCACGGTGGGGGCTGGTGTGGCATCGATGATGCCGCCGATGCCTTGCACGCCGCCGATGGTCAGGCCCAGGGTCTCGATCGGCTCGCCATTGATGGAGTCGGTGAGAGTGGGCACGGTGACGGCAAAGGCGGTGACGCCAGCGGGCACGGTCACCAGACCGGTGCCGGCGTTATAGGTCACGCCGTTGGAGAAACTGGCGTTGGTCAGGACGTCGTTGAAGTCGGTGCCGGCGGTGGCGGTGATCCCGGCCAAAGCCAGGCTGTAGGTGACAGCGGCGGTGGAGGTGCCGGTGATGGCGACGTTGAAAACCAGGTTGGAGCCCTCTGGCACTGTGGGGCTGCTGATGCTGGTCACGGTGGGGGCGCTGTCGTTGTCGACAATGGTACCCGTGCCGGTCGCCGTGGCGATGCTGGCGTTGGTTGCACCGCTTAGGGTGATAGTGAAGTTTTCAGGGCCTTCGAAAACACTGTCATCCGTAATCGGCACCACGATGGTTTTGGTGAGATCACCGGCCGCGAAGTTGAGCGTACCATTGACCGCGGTGTAGTCGCTACCCGCGGTGGCGGTGCCGTTGCTGCTGGCATAGTTGACGCTGACTGCTTGGCCGGAGGCTGCCGACAAGGTGACCGTGAGGGTCGCAGTACCCGCCCCCTCGTTGACGCTGATGTTATCGATGCTGAGGCTAGGTTCAACATCGTTATCATAAATATTGCCCGCAATCGTCAGAGCACCAAATGTGAAGGGTACGGTTTCAGTCGGCTCACTCAGGCTATCGTCTACGGTAGGCAAGGTGATACTGAAGCTAGAAACACCTGCGGGTATCAATAAATTTGTTCCTACTACGGTAACACCATTGCTATAAATGGGCGTTCCATAGTCGGCGAGTGAGGCAGTACCCCCGCCAATACTATGCGGCAAGGTGAAAGGCGCGCCTAGAACTTGGTCTAGAGTCACAGTGCACACTAAATTTGCACCTTCAGTGGCATGTTGCACACTCATACCCGTAATTTTTGGCGAGGGATCATCATCAACAATGGTGCCCGTACCAGTTGCTGTACCTAATATGGCGTTGGTGGGGTTGGTTAAGTTGATACTGAAGTTTTCAGAAACCTCGAAAATACCGTCATCGGCAATAGGCACCGTAATGGTTTTTGTGAGATCACCCGCCGCGAAGTTGAGCGTACCCGTGACCGCGGTGTAGTCGCTGCCCGCGGTGGCCGTGCCGTTGCTGCTGGCGTAGTTGACACTGATCGCTTGGCCAGACACAGCGGACAAAGTGACTGTAAAGGTCGCGGTACCCGCCCCTTCGTTGACGCTTATGTTGTTGATGCTAAGACTCGGCGCATCGTCGTTATCGGTGATGCTGCCGGTAGCGGTCACACCGCCAATGATCAGCGGCAGGGTTTCGGTTGGCTCGTTGATCACATCATCCACCGTGGGCACCGTGACGCTAAAGGTGGTGACTCCGGCCGGAATGATCAGAT
>JBBKVN010000456.1:0-3816 GCA_037968455.1 Rhodoferax sp. | reverse complement strand
ACCCAGCTTTTGAGCGCGGGGTTGTGGGTGGGGTTCAAACCGATCACTGGGGCACTCCGCTTCCGTCATGCATCCAGGCGGCGTGTTTGGGGGCTTTTTTGGTGCGATCCCATTCGTTGAGCATGTCCCATTTCACGTCGTCCAGCGCCTTGTCCATGGCCGGGGTGGCGGTGTTAAAGGCCAGTTCCAGGCGGTGGCCGCTGGGGTCGAAGAAGTAAATGGATTTGAAGAGGGTGTGGTTGGTCACGCCAATCACCACAATACCGGCCGCCTCCAGTCGCTCCTTGGCTGTGAGCAGGTCGCCCACGCTGGCTACCTCAAAAGCGATGTGTTGCGTCCACGCGGGCGTGTTTTGATCCCGGTCCATGGGCAAGGCGTTGGGCAGCTCGAAGAAGGCCAGGATATTGCCCATGCCGGCGTCAATGAAGACGTGCATGTAAGGGTCTGGCGCCTTGGTGGAGGGCACCTCGTCTTCGGCAATGGCCAGCACAAACTTCATGCCGAGGTGCTTTTCGTACCACTCGACGGTTTGTTTGGCGTTGATACATCGGTAGGCAACGTGGTGAATCTTTTTTACGAGCATGGCGGTCTCCAGTGAATGCGGTTGAACGGCAGAAGCCTTTGAGTGATTAAAAAGCCTTTTCATCTATCATTCAAACGAATTTTTATGATGAATTTATCTGGTTAGCTTATGAATGTCACTTTGCGCCAGTTGCGCGCCTTTTGCGCCTTGGCCCACACCAGCAGCTTTACAGAGGCCGCCGCCAGCCTGCACGTGACGCAATCAGCCCTGAGTGGGCTGATCAAAGAGCTGGAGCAAATTCTGGGCGTGCAGGTGGTGCACCGCAGCACGCGCAAGGTGCAGCTCTCAGAGGCCGGGCGCGAGTTTTACCCCCTAGCGGTCAAGATATTGCAAGACCTGGACGGCGCGCTGGACGCCATGGCCGACCTCAAAGCACTCAAGCGCGGGGTGGTGCGCATTGCCGCGCCGCAGCTCTTGTCCTGCACCTTGCTGCCCGAGGTCATGGCCGCTTTCAAGCTGGAATGCCCAGACATTCAGGTGCGGCTGTTTGACAGCATGGTGGAAAGCGTGTTGCCCCGCGTGAGCAGCGGCGAGGTGGATTTGGGCGTGGGGCCCGAGCGCGAGTCGTTGCCCGAGATTGAGGCCCGCACCCTGTTTGAATTGCCGTTTGTGGTGGTGTTTCCGCCCGGCCACGCGCTGGCGGCCAAGAAAACCGTGCGCTGGAGCGAGGCGCTGGCCCACCCACTGATTGCGCTGCAAGGCGAATTCACCCAGCGCCTGCGCGGCGACTTGCATGAAGCCCTGCGCGACGGCGCGCTGACCCCCAGCACCGAGGTGGGCTTCATGACCACCGCCTTCAGCATGGTGAGCGCCGGGTTGGGCGTGACCACCTGCCTGCCCTACGCCGGCACGCTCATCAAACGGTTTCAACTGGAGAGCCGCCCGTTGGTGGCGCCGCAGATTCAGCGCAAGTTCTTTATCTTCACCCGCAAAGACCGCCCGCTGTCCCCGGCGGCCCAACGTTTTGCCGATTTTTTGACGGACTATGTGGCCTCTAACGATTGGCGAGTGGTGTGAGCAAAAGGGTTGCAGCGAAAACGGTGGCGCCAGGGGCGTTGTCATCAACTGCACTGTGCCCATACGTCATGGAGTCGGGCCAGTAGATGACCGCTGTGTGTGACCGCACGGACAAACGAAGCTGAACCCCTTAATCTGGGTCATCCAAACAGTTGTCGGATGCCCGTCATGACCATCTCGTCTTCAGCCTTTCGCCAATTCACCGTGTCGGCTGCGACAACAAGTTGTCAATCGACCGAATTCGACGACGCGCTCAGCGCAGCGAAGGCGGCGTGGCAGGCCGCCTCGAGTTTCTGGCGGTCGCGCGGTTCAGTCAAACTCGCGGCCAAGCGCTCAATCATCTCGGTTTGGGCGAGCAGCCCCCGACGTTGTTGCTCACCATGCACCAGCTGGGCCAGTTCACCCATGGAGTCAGCCAGCTTCAAGCCCACCTGCAGGCAGGCGCCGCTGTAGTTGCGAATCGGGTCAAACGCGGCACCTAAAAGCGACTCGAAAGTGTCTGGCCGCGAGATGAGCAGCCGCGTGCAACCCGACTCATCGGCCAGGTGCCCCGGTTGAAGCTGCCGGCCGGCCAGATTGCCCAGCGCCGAGGCCAAGCGGTCGATACAAGCTTCTGCGGTGCTGGGGTCATTGATGCCGGGCGACAGCGCGCGCTGGGCAATTTCCACAAGCTGGTTGATCAGGTTCTGCAGGTCCTGTATCGGTGTTCGCACCCTGCCGAAACCAAAAGCCTCGCACACGCGCTCGCCTTGCTCCTCGGTGAATGCCTTCTGCGGCCAGATCCTGGCAATGACTGTACCGGCGATGACATGGTCGCCAGGTCGGCGCACCAGCCGCACCACCAGGTCGGCCTCGGTGGCGAAGTCCAGCAGGGCGTCCATGTTGATATGCTGGACATAGCCCGACGTTGATGAGCGCACGATGGCGCCGTCCCCGTCGGCCACCCACGCTGGCTCGTTCGTGTGAATAGGCGCGCCGGACGCCGAGAGCGGCAGAGGAAAGAGTTTCTCAATCGCGTTGTCCAGATCCAACCCGACCACCGCAATCACCTCGGGCGCCTGAATCGACGTGGCCACATGGTGAATGAAGTAGATCAGCACCGCCAAACTGCACAGCGCCAGGACGAGCGCGACGGTCACTGCGGCACTGGGCACGAACGCTCCGGTATCGCCACCGTGCACCACCCCCAGCACGACGATGCAGAACGCGAAGGTGGCGATGAACATGCCCAGCGACAATTGAGTGCCGCGGTCACGCATGAAAGTGCGCAGCAGTCGCGGGCCCAACTGACCCGCAGCGAGCGACAGTGCGACGATGGTGATCGAGAACACAGTGGCCGCGATTGAGATCATGGAGCCGGCGATTGTGGCCAGCAATGTCCGGGCGCCCTCGGCGCCAAGACCGAATAGCCACGCCACCCCCAACGCGTCCGAGGCATTCGACAACAGGAGCTGGCGCTTGAGCCACATGGACTGGTCCAGCAAGATCATGGCCTGGGCCAGAACAATGCCAAGGGTCGTCATCAAGATAGGCCAGAACCACAGGCTGGAACGGAGCGAGTCGGCGAAGGCGCGAAGTCGATTGAGCATGGTTAAGTGTGGGCCACTTTTGTGGCGCAATCTATGTGGGTCACGGAAATCCGAGAATACTTTAAGGAAACCCGGCCAAACCGACACCGTTGCGAGCTTGGTACAAGCCTCCTGTAACAGGCGCTATTTCACAAACCAAGCAACCGAATCTGAGTATGCAGAGTGTGCGCCAACGAGACGGGGTGACACGCAGGCATGTGCCAGCCGCCATGCGGGGGACGCTTTCTCGCATGGCAGCAGGCCGGTCGTTCACTTGCGATGTTTTGGCTCCAATCAAGCGTCCTGGGCAGGCCGCCTAGTGCGCGCTTCAGCAGCGATGGTGCAGATTGAACCCTGGCCCGCTTTCACTGAAGGTGGTACTCTGAATGATCTTAAGGAGCCCCCCAACACCGTGACTCAAGTTCGAATCAGCCATACAACGGTTTATCACTACCGCACCCCCGTCAGCCTGAGCCCGCATCGACTGATGCTGCGTCCCAGAGAAAGCCGTGAACTGCAACTGCTGTCGCACACCCTGAAGGTGTCACCGGATGCGACGGTTGCGTGGGCGAACGATGTCTGGGGCAATGCGATTGCCACAGCGTCATTCAGCGGCCAGACCGACGAATTGCGGATTGAGAGCAACCT
>JBBKVN010000455.1:0-7527 GCA_037968455.1 Rhodoferax sp. | reverse complement strand
GCCTCCGCTGCTGACGCACGACGATGTAACCACCCTCTTCCATGAGTTCGGCCACGGCCTGCACCACCTCTTGACCCAAGTGAATGAGCGGGATGTCTCGGGCATCAGCGGCGTTGAATGGGACGCGGTGGAGTTGCCGAGCCAGTTCATGGAAAATTTCTGCTGGGAATGGGAAGTCCTCAAAGACATGACCGCCCATGTCGACACTGGTGAAGCCTTGCCGCGAGCGCTTTTCGACAAAATGCTGGCAGGAAAAAACTTTCAAAGTGGCATGCAAACGCTGCGGCAAATTGAGTTTTCCCTGTTCGACATGCTGTTGCACACGACCCATGACCCGGCGAAAGACATCATGTCTTTGCTAAACCAGGTTCGGGAAGAGGTTGCGGTGCTTCAGGCGCCAAGCTGGAGTCGCACCGCCCATACCTTTAGCCACGTGTTTGCAGGTGGTTATGCGGCCGGCTATTACAGCTACAAATGGGCCGAGGTATTGAGCGCCGATGCCTATGCCGCATTTGAAGAATCGGTCGGGCCAGACGGCTTGCCAAATGCCGAGACTGGTAGAAAATACCGGCAAGCCATTCTCGAGGCCGGTGGTAGTCGCCCGGCAATCGAATCCTTTAAAGCATTTCGTGGCCGTGAACCTGCTTTGGATGCATTGCTTCGGCATCAAGGCATGGCAGAACAGACCTGACGAAGTCACCTCTTGGAAAACACAATGAAGAAAATTGCAGCTGCGGTTCTGGGCATCGGATTGGCGGCATTGACCGCATTCGGACCAGTGTCGGCCCAAACGGTTTATCGCGTGGTGGGTGCGGACGGAAAGGTGACCTTTTCGGACAAGCCCCCTGCAAATATCGGAACTGCCACGACTCAAGAAATTGGGGGCAATGGGGCCGCCAACAATAACCAAACCCTCCCCTTCGCACTTCGCCAAATTGTTGCGAAATACCCGGTTACTCTCTACACAGCAGACAACTGTGGGCCATGCGGGTCAGGTCGTTCCTTGTTGACCAGCCGCGGTGTGCCCTTTACCGAGAAAACTATCAACACAAACGAGGACGCTGATGCTTTGCAGCGAATCAGCGGCGCCAGTACCATTCCATTCGTCACCATCGGGGGCCAGCAATTGAAAGGGTATTCCGATTCCGAGTGGACCCAGTTCTTGAACGCAGCGGGCTATCCCAAGACGTCTACCCTGCCAGCCAATTACAAGCATCAGGCTGCAACCCCGTTAGTGGTGGTTCAAAAATCTGCCGCTCCTGTCGATTTGAAGGAGGTATCTGCGGCACCGACGATTCGATCCAGTCCTGCACCGGACACCAGCAAAAATCCTGCCGGTATCCGATTCTGAAAGCGCTAAAAATCAGTAGGTGACTGTTTTGACGCCGCTGGCGGTGCCTAACAAGCAGACCGTCGCCTTCTGAAAAGCAAAAACACCAACGGTCACCACGCCGGGCCATTGGCTAACCTTGGCCTCAAAGGTCAATGGATCGGTGATTTTGAGGCCGGTTACGTCCAGAATCCACTGTCCGTTGTCCGTCACCAACGGAGCCGGGCCCTTGAGACGCACCGTCGCAGACCCACCCATGGCAGAAAACTGGCGGATCAATTGTTGAGCGGCCATTGGAATGACCTCCACAGGGAGTGGGAATTGCCCTAATGCTTCGACCAATTTCGAATCGTCAGCAATACATACGAACTGGCGAGACAGGGCGGCAACAATCTTTTCACGCGTGAGCGCCGCGCCACCGCCTTTGACCATATGTCCTTGGCCGTCGATTTCATCGGCCCCGTCGATATAAACGGACAACTCCGTCACTTCGTTGCAGTCAAAGACAGGAATCCCCAAGGCCATCAAACGCTCGGTACTGGCGACCGAGCTTGAAACAGCCCCTTTGATCTGATCTTTCATGGTGGCCAAGGCGTCAATGAACTTATTGACCGTTGAGCCAGTACCCACACCAACAATTTCTCCGGGCACGACATACTGGAGCGCAGCCCTACCCACCAGTGTTTTAAGTTCATCTTGCGAAAGAGGTGCGTTGGATTGTGAATTTTGATTGGTCATCTGGGAAAATGGGGTGAGTTGCGGAAACGTAGTTCAAAAATTAAGCAGGAATTATCCAATGTCTCTCGTCCCCTACGCGCTGGCCCGCCCGTTTTTATTCAGCATGGACCCCGAAACCGCTCACGAAGTGACCCTGAACGGCCTGGCAGCAGTGCAAGGAACCCCATTGCAATTGGCCTACTGCAACGGTCGCGTGGAAGATCCCGTTGTATTGGCGGGTCTGACCTTCCCCAACCGAGTAGGGTTGGCCGCCGGACTAGACAAAAACGCCCGTTGCATTGACGGTTTGGGTGCCATGGGATTTGGCTTTGTTGAGGTGGGAACCGTCACTCCAAAAGCCCAACCCGGCAACCCAAAACCCCGGATGTTTCGCCTACCCAAGGCCAACGCCCTCATCAACCGGCTTGGCTTCAACAATGACGGCCTCGACGCCTTTATTGCCAACGTCACGAGGTCGGCCCTCTATCAAAACCGCAAGAAAAACAACGACACCTTTCACACCATGTTGCTGGGGCTCAACATCGGAAAAAATGCAGTCACCCCACTTGAGAACGCCACCGACGACTACATTGCCTGCCTGAACGCGGTCTACCCCTACGCTGATTACGTCACCATCAACATTTCCAGCCCTAATACCAAGAATCTGCGAGACCTTCAAGGTGACGAGGCGTTAGATCAACTGCTGGGTGCGCTGGCACGGCAGCGGGAAAAGCTCGCGGTGGAGCACGGAAAGCGAACACCATTGTTCGTGAAAATTGCTCCGGATTTGGACGAATCCCAGGTTGCAGTCATTGCCGCAACACTTCAACGCCACAACATGGATGGCGTGATTGCCTCCAATACGACACTTAGCCGGGATGCCGTCAAAGGCATGACTCACGCAGATGAAACCGGAGGCCTCTCCGGCGCGCCAGTGCTGGCCATGAGCAATCGCGTCATTGCCCAGCTCCGCTCGGCGCTTGGCCCGGCATTTCCCATTATTGGCGTTGGTGGAGTCATGAGTGCTGAAGACGCCGTCAGCAAAATCAAGGCTGGGGCCGATGTTGTTCAAATTTACACCGGCTTGATCTACAAAGGCCCAACCCTGGTCAAACAATGCGCTGAACTCATCAAGCGCACTTGCCAAGGGAAGTAAATTCTGTTTTTTGGTCGACCATGTCTATGCATGCGGCGCTGGAGGTTGACTTCTCAACCTTGCCCGAACGAAAGTCCTCTGAATGCTTGCGCCGCGATCTAAAAATTCGCATCTTCTTGTGCGGGCATCAATCACTGACATCCACCACGATTGCAGAGATTTTTTTTGACCAGAAACGGCAACAACCCCAGAAGATAAAAAAAGGGCTAGTCTTGCGACTAGCCCTTAAGGAGTCCCTGAACCTGAAGGTTTCGAAAGGACCCGAGGAGACAACCAATACATCGTGCTACTAAAAACAGGATGTGTAACCGGAGTATGTCAGGGTTTTCCCTGCTTTTCTAGGGTCTGATCCTCAATTTCATCCTGACAGATCAAATTTAGCTGAACTGTTGCGAATTAGCGCTTTTTCGTTGCTGGTTTGGCAACATCGCCAGCAGGCGTGGTTGCCGCCTTGAAGTTTGACGCAGCAACATCAGTGGCCTGCTTTACCGCATTTTGAACGGACTCCAATGCGTCATTTGCAGCAGTCACTGCATTGCGCATTACCGCAACGGCGGACTCAGAGCCGGCCGGAGCGTTTTTGGCTGTGCTATCAACCAAATCCATAAACTTTTGCTGGGCCTCTGCTGCCTGGCCCTCAAAAGCTTTGCTGAACTCAGCGCTTGAACCTGAGGCAATGTCATACAAGTGACGGCTATAAGCGGCAGACTTCTCAGCCAACGGTTGAAGCATTGCTGTTTGCAGTGCGACCAACTCTTGCGCATCTTTCACATTGAGCATTGCTTTGGCATTTTCGCTGGTCTCTGCGAGCGCAGCCTTGGAAACCGTCAGATTGAGTTCGACAATCCTTTCCACGCCTTCGAAAGCTTTTGAAGTCAAGCCAAGCAAGGTTTCAACGTTCGCTTTGTGAGAAGCCATGATTTGTTCGACGGTCAACATAAAAATATCTCCAATGGAAGAGGGTCAAAAAATATCTGCGCCGAAACTCAGCCCTTGCCAAATTCATGTTGCAGTGCAGCATGAATTTATTATAGGGCGATCACAACAATGTGCAAACTAAATTGGTGCAATGCAGCATCCGTCAGGTAACAAAATGTAGGCTCAAAAAAATTCTTGCAAAACCCGTTGTCGATCAGCACAAAGGCCGCATCCTAGGCAACAGGCATGCCAGAGGTTGACTCAAGAACGCCTACCAAACAGGGTTCAATTTAAAGTCGAGTATGCGAATTCAAAGGACGGTATCCGTACGAGTAACGAGCAAAAAAACAGTGCCCAAGCGAAATGACGAGTTGCATCAATTCGGAAGCCTAGACCAACGCTAGGAATCAAACCCCATCCCGTACTCAGCAATTAGCGCTGACGAAGCGCCTTCTCCACGCCCTTGTTGGCGAGCATATCGGCATATTCATTCCCCGGGTCACCGTTGTGTCCGCGAACCCAGCGCCAGTCAATCGAATGTCCCGAAGTGCTGACCAGTTCATCCAGTTGCTGCCAAAGGTCAACGTTTTTTACGGGTTGCTTAGCCGCCGTTTTCCATCCCCGGGCTTTCCAGCCCGAAACCCACTCGGTGATTCCCTTGAGCACATACTGACTGTCGACATGCAGGGTGACGTGGCATGGCCTTTTCAGGGCGGACAAGGCCTCAATGACTGCCATCATTTCCATGCGGTTGTTGGTGGTCGCCAGCTCACCACCAAACAGTTCTTTTTGGGCATTCGCAGACTTCAGCAATGCCCCCCAACCACCAGGACCTGGGTTTCCTTTGCAGGCGCCATCGGTGTAAATTTCAATTGCGTTCAAACCGGGTTTCCTATCAACAAAATTCTCATTCTTCTACTTCTTTCAAGGTTTCCAGTACTTTCAGCGCCGAACTATTGGCAACTGGCGCCGGCGCAGCGGCCAAGGGCCGGGAAGATTTCCAGCCGGGATTCAAAAGCGTCATGCCACGAACCCGTTTTACGGCAACCATAAAGTAGGCCGCACCCAATATGGGCCACAGTCGATCGCCTACCGTGTCCATCCAAGCAAAACGCTGCAGCCACTTCTCGCTAGAAAGCGCCGGGCGGTAACATCCAAAACGCAATACTTCCACTTCAAAGCCCAGCAATCTCAGCCAATCTTGTAAACGCCAGTGTCCAATAAACTCCCCAGCCTCCGGCAAAAACATATGGCCAAAACCCATGCGATGGTACAGGTGCGCGCGCCGTTGCCGCAAACCCCACAATGATGCGGGGTTCAGCCCGCAAATGACCACCCGACCCTCCGGCACAAGCACGCGCTCCACTTCGCGAAGAGTTGCGTGTGGATCATGGGCTAACTCCAGCGAATGCGGCAACACTACCAAGTCGAGGCTGCTTGTCGGAAAGGGCAATGCAGCAAAGTCCGTCAGAAAAGACGCGCGCTGAGTAGGGATATGATGAGCCAACCAACGGTGTGGCATCCGGTTGTCGCAGAGCGTATCGATCTCCGGCAGTCCGAGTTGAAGAGCGTGAAAGCCAAAAAGGTCTGACACGGCCTGATTTAGTTGCTCTCGCTCCCATGCGAGCAGGTATCGCCCGGGGGGCGTTTGAAACCAACCGTGCATCCCTATAATTTGTTCGCTCATGCAGCTAATTCCCTTACCAGCTTTCACTGACAACTACATTTGGTTGTTGCACAACGGCCACCAAGCTTTGGTAGTCGACCCTGGCGATGCGCAACCCGTACTCAACGCCTTGAAACGATTGGATGTCACACTCGAATCCATTCTAGTCACGCACCATCACACCGACCACACCGGCGGCGTTGATGTGTTGAGAGAGCAGACGGGATGCCAAGTGCTTGGGCCCGCTCGTGAGCCTATGCCGGAGCCTCTTACTCGCTTGACCGGTGGCGATCAAATCCATGCAATAGGACTGAATTTTCAAGTCATTGACGTCCCGGGACACACAGCGGGACACATCGCCTACTACTGCGAGCAGGTCAATGAGTCACCTCTGCTGTTTTGCGGAGACACATTGTTCAGCGGAGGATGCGGCCGCCTGTTCGAAGGCACACCTGCTCAAATGCTTCAGTCGCTTCAAACCCTGTCGGCTTTGCCGGATGACACCTTGGTTTGCTGCACCCACGAATACACGTTAAACAACCTCCGATTTGCCGCAGCGGTAGATCCAGAAAATCAATACCTGATTGACTACACGACCCTTTGTCAATCTTTGCGGTCTGATTTTCGCCCCAGTCTTCCGAGCAGCATTCGGATGGAGCGACTGATTAATCCTTTTTTACGGACCCTCGAACCCGCTGTTGTCGCAGCGGCACGAACCTATGATGCGACGGCCAATGACGAAGTCACCGTCTTTGCCGCGCTTCGCCAATGGAAGAATTCCTTTTGATGAAAACCGTTAAGTTACTTTGCCTGTCAAGCTTGCTCTGGTTGACCGGATGTGCCAGTGTCAGCCCCGTGGTTGTGGAAAATGCTGATCAAGCAACCGCGCCCTCGCAAGCAAGTACTGCCCCATGGATTCGAAAACCAGTTTTTCCATCTGGCGATCTCCAACCCATTACGCCGATTCGGACCCCCACCAATGTCGTCGCCTCTTTGGCGCCACCAACAGATCTGTGGGACCGTATTCGAAGCGGATTCTCCATGCCAGACTTGGACCAAGACTTGGTCTCAGACAGGGAGACTTGGTACGCGTCCCGCCCGGACTACATTTTGCGAATGACCGAGCGCTCCAGAAAGTACATGTTTCACATTGTTGAGGAATTGGAGCGCAGGGGGATGCCTAGCGAACTGGCGCTATTGCCTTTTGTGGAAAGTGCATTTAACCCTCAAGCAGTCTCCAGCGCCAAGGCTGCGGGCATGTGGCAATTCATGCCCGCCACGGGCAAGTATTTCGAGTTGAAACAAAACGCGTTCCGGGATGACCGTCGTGATGTCCTCGAGTCGACACGTGCCGCGCTTGACTACCTTGAAAAACTCCACGGCATGTTCGACGATTGGCACCTCGCATTGGCCGCTTACAACTGGGGGGAAGGCAGTGTCAGCCGGGCTATTGCCAAGAACAAGCGCGCCGGGTTGCCAACCGGGTACGCGGACCTGAATATGCCCATGGAAACCCGCTTTTACGTCCCAAAGCTGCAAGCCATCAAAAACATCGTCGCGCGCCCAAGCGCATTCAACTCACGGCTTCCTGAGATAGGCAACCATCCCTTTTTCCAGATGGTAGACATTAAACGAGACATTGACGTCGCGTTGGCGGCAAAGCTAGCTGAGGTCTCTCTGGACGATTTCAAGGCCTTGAACCCCTCCATCAATCGACCGGTGATTTTTGCGGCCGGAACG
>JBBKVN010000454.1:0-8231 GCA_037968455.1 Rhodoferax sp. | reverse complement strand
ACCTGGTTGACCAGCGGATCAACGAGCGCGCCAATCTGCGCCGGATCACGGCCAAAGACGCTAACCTGCTGGCCGTGGTCGGATGTAATGACGTAGTCAAGCGCGGTCTGAACGTCATCGAACGGCATCACAGGGACCAGGGGGCCGAACTGCTCCTCTCGGTACAGCTTCATGCCCTCGACGACTGGGTAGACGACGGCCGGATGGAACAGCGTTTGATAAAACGCGCCCCCGCCTTGATTGACAATCGTCGCGCCTTTAGCCTTCGCGTCATCAAGCGCCTCGGTCATGTACGCTGTGCGGTGTAGCCCTGGGAGCGGCGTGATGCTGACCCCCGGCTCCCACGGCATGCCAATTTTGAGTTTGGCCAGCTCCTCGGTGAAACGACGCAGGAAGGTGTCGACGATTGACCGGTGAACGATCAACATCTTCAACGCGGTACAACGCTGTCCATTGAACGACAAGGCGCCAAGCAGGCACTCCTTGACAGCCAATTCGAGGTCAGCATCGGCCAGAACGATGGCTGTGTTCTTTGCGTCCAGTCCAAGCACAGCCCGCAGTCGATGCGACTTCGGGTGCTGCTTCTTCAAATGGTCAGCTACCTTGCTGGAGCCAATCAAAGCCAGCACATTGATCTTGCCGGACGCAAGCAAGTGCGGCACAACGACTGCACCGGGCGCGTAAATGGTGTTGATGACGCCTTTTGGAAAGGCGCTGCGAAACGCTTCCAGCAAGGGCTCGAACAATAGCGTGCCGTATTGCGGTGGCTTGAAAACCACCGTGTTGCCCATCAAGAGGGCTGGAATCAAGGTCGCGAAGGTTTCGTTGAGCGGGTAGTTGTAAGGACCCATGCAAAGCACAACACCGAGCGGCGTTCGCCGGATCTGGCCGACCGTTCCCTCAGCAATGACGAAGCGAGAGCTGCCGTTGTCGAGGTCTTTCAAGGCGTCGATGGTGGCTTGGATGTACTCAACGGTTCTATCGAATTCTTTGCGTGAATCGACCAAACTCTTGCCAATTTCCCACATGATCAGTTTGACGATCAGCTCACGCTGCAACGCCATTCGGCGTACGAAGTCGTGCATGCAGGCGATACGCGCAGTCACCGTCATCGTCGGCCATTCACCGCGGCCGTTGTCATAGGCGACGACAGCCGCATCAAGCGCGGCATCGCTTTCCGCTTCGCCCATCAACGGGTAGCTGCCAATCTCGATCTGGTCGACGCTGCCATCAGTACCCCGCGCACAAATAGGCGACAGCACCTTCTTGATGGTTCCTTCCCACGTACGCAACTCGCCAGCTATCAAATAGCTGCGCTGGTGAATGAGCGTCTCAAGCCTATGCTCCTCAGGAATTTGATCCGCGCTCGGGAAGAGCTCGCGCAAAGTTGTGCTGTCGTTCATCGGTTTCTCCGTTCAAGCCAAGGGTTGGGTAAATTCACTCAATTGATTGCGGTTGGGCAGACCATCGGAGTCGCCGGGGAACTGAACGACCCGTGCGCCGATGGCGTTGCCGCGGGCGGCGGCCTCCTGCAGCGATAGGCCTTCGAGCAGCGCGCTGATCACTCCGACGGCGAAGCCGTCACCGGCGCCTACGGTGTCGACGACCTTGGCCACTTTGTGGCCAGGTACGACACCTTCGCCGTCCGCACTTGCAAAGTAGGCCCCTGCCTCGCCGAGTTTGACCACCACCTGGCTCGCACCCCGGTCAAGGTAAAAGTGAGCAATATCGCGCGGTTCGCGGAATCCAGTGAGCAGGTGGCCTTCGGCCATGCCAGGCAAGACCAGGTCGGCAGTGGCAGCAAGCTGATTAAGGGTGTCGACCATGTCTGCCTGAGATGACCACAGGGCCGGCCGCAGGTTGGGATCAAACGAAACTCGGCGCCCGTCGACCCGCGCTTGTGCTGCCATCGCGAAGACCAGTTCACGCAAGCTGCTTGACAGCGCTGGACAGATACCAGTCAGGTGCAAGTGGCGCGACGCAGCACAGTAGCCGAGGTCATGATCGTCAGAGCCAAGTCGGCTGGCTGCCGAGCCACGACGGAAATACTCGGTCTTCGGGTCCGAGCCGTCTGTCTGCAATGACTTGAGCATGAAACCCGTTGGGCTGCCATCGTCAACCCGTAAGCAGCGCCGGTCAATGCCTTGCTCGTCCATGAAGGCCATCAGGTTCTCACCAAAACTGTCACGGCCAACCCGGCTGATATAACCCACCCGAAACCCCAGGCGGCTCAAGCCCACGGCCACATTAAGTTCGGCGCCCGCGGGAACTCTGTTGAATTGTTGAACCCCGGCCAGGGGACCGGTTTGAGCGGCGATAAATAGCGCCATCGCCTCGCCGACTGTGATCACATCCAGCGCATGAGGGGTGCTTGTGGTGCTCACTTGCGTTCTCCTTTCAGGCTGCTCGATTGAAGCGGGGTTATTGGCCGGTACACCAGCAGCGTTGCGCCGCCGCCGGTACGGGCGTTGAAGATTGGTTTGGACAACAGGCCCAGCGGATCACTGGCGAAGCGGGCGCGGTAGAACTCAGCCCACGCCTGATCGCCCCGGCCGGGTGCGAACGCGCGCCTATCCTGGTCAGGCGATAGACCAAGTGCGGCCCAGCTGTCGGGCTTGCTCAGAGTTTGAGCGAGGAAACCAATGGCGCTGTGCAGGTCGCGCCCGTCAACCTTGTAGGCGTACAAGTCATCACCCTGCTGCGCCGCAATCTCTGCAATCATGACCAACGGAAGCAACGCAAAGTTCTCATAGTGCAGTGATTGCTCCTTGCGATCTATCTCCAACGGCCAACTGCTATTGGGTGCGAGGTGCTCAATCGCCAAGGCGTAGCGGCCCAAGCCCCAGCGGTACAAGTCCTTGTCATTGGCGAGTACGCCGACCATGGTGGCGTGCAGACCTCGCCAATAGGCGTGGTTGTTGCAGCAGGTGTTCTCCCCACCCGGAAAGCTGACCTGCTTGCGGCTGACGCGTTGCAACCAGGCAATTACTTCCCCCAACTGGGTCGCATCCACGGCGGGCTCGGCAACAACCTGCGACAAAGCCAGTGCAGCGGCGGAGGCCGACCACTCAGCCTGGTACCAAGCCTGGTTGGAGGCGCCTTTCTCTGTTGACACGGTGTAAGCAGTCAGCGCGTCGGCCTGCGCCCAGCGGGAAAGATGTTCAAGCAAACAAGTGGCATAGACCGCCTGCCCGCCGGCGACATACTGGTTGGCCAGTCTGGCTGACGTGGTCTCAAAATTGCGGTAAAGCTCGACCGTCGCGTTGTATTCCGGATTCACTGGACCATGGTTGCCCTGGGCGTAGCGTGGCGGAATGACCATGGGCCCAATCGGCGGCAGTACCGGCGCTGCACTGACGCAATCGGAGGCGGCAGGCAAGGCCGATGTCAACTGAGCGTCGGTGGAGCCACCGTTCAAAAATTTCATACGTGCCGCGACGTCGAAGAAAGACGCTTTGGGATGATGAACCTCTGCGGATTCAAAGGGGTGTGAGGCCACCAACGGCGCCATCAAGCCAGTTGCAGCGGCAATCAACGCACTGCGCAGCCACGGCCCCAGGCGCCCAACTGACGGAGATGGACAGGGTGCAAGCATTTCAATTCTTTGGACGGCGATGATTCGCATCGATGTGGCTCCAGTGAAGTACGAAAGAGTAGTGTATCGATACACAACAGTATTACGCAAGCACGGGTAAACCCTGAACACTGGCTTGGAGATTGCACGTCAATAATTGAAAATTATTGTAAAAACGGCCATTTTTGCCGTTTTTTCGGCCAAATCTAGGTGTTAACACTAGTGCAACGAATTCAAATAATATTTATATTTCGTTCTTGTGTATCGATACACAAACAAACTCGAATGACATTTCAATAAGTGAGAGACGACATGAGAAATTGCTTAAAAAAAACGACACTCCTTGCCCTCGCCCTAGCACCTTTGGCCGGCTTTTCTGCCGACGACAGCGTCAAAATTTATGGACGAGTCGACATCGGCCCCCTGTACCAAAGTAACGCGAAGGACGGAAACACCGTCAAACTCGACGAAGTCTCGGGCAATCGGTGGGGCTTTATCGGCAACGAAGACCTCGGCAACGGAAATTCGGCCTTTTTCCGTCTTGAAAGCCGCTTTTACCTGGACAGCGGAAGTCTTCGTCCTTATAACGGCAATGCGACCCGCCTTTGGGGCGACAAGGCTTGGGTTGGCCTGCGCAGCAAGACATACGGCGCCTTATCTGCGGGTCGAGTTCTGACAGTCAGCAACACCATCAACGGCGGCGGTGACACCGAGGCCATGACGGACAGTATTGGCTCAATGACCAGCCGCAAGGGCCGCACCGAAAACCAAAACGACAACGGTCTGTTTTACGAATCGCCCTGGTTCTCGCTATCGAGTGATTCCAAATTGCGCGTCGTTGCCCAGTACGCCATGCCCGAACGCCCCCAAGATGGCAAGCCCTGGGGCGTTGGCGCTCAATACAGGCTGGGCAAATTCTTGCTCGACGGAGGCTACGAGCACGGCGTCTACAAAGACAGCAACACCGTAACAACTTCCACAGCGACTTTCGCTGAAGACAACAAGAAGAACTCCATGTGGGTGGGGGGGAATTACAACTTCGACACCTTCATCCTTAAAAGCACTTTTGCAACTTCAAGTGGCTACACCGGCAATGTACCCGTCGTCGCCACCGACAAATCGGCTGACTACCGCATGAAGACCTGGTCGGTGAGTCTGAACAAAAGCTTCGGCAGGTGGGACCTGGGCTTGATGGGTACCCGCAAGACCGAAACGGACATCAAGGGCGTGCAGCTACCCACGCTAGACAAAGTGGCCGTCGGTTATTGGTACAACTTCAGCAAGCAAACCAAGTTCATGCCGACGATTGCCTACGAGCGCCTGTCGGGCGGCGGCTACACCGGCAAGAACGGCTTCGGCTTGAACGGAGACAAGAACACCAACCTCTACATCCAGCTCGGTCTTCGCACCGAGTTCTGACCCTCCCAACCCCCAACTACTCTATAGGAATTACATGTTCAACGATCTCAAAGGCCGTCGCGTCCTGGTCACCGGCTCTACCTCCGGAATCGGCCTGTCAGTGGCCAAGCAACTGATTGCGCTTGGCGCACACGTCGGAATTCATGGCCACCAGGACGTCGCACCGCCCGATGCGCAAGCCGCTATCGACGAAGCCGGTGACAGCGCTGCCTATTTCTGCGCCGACCTCACAAAGACCGCCAATTGCCGCGAACTGATTGAACAATTTGTGGCCCGGTTTGGCGGACTCGACGTACTGGTCAGCAATGCCGGCGGTCTGGTTGGCCGACGCGGCTTGGAGGTTTTAGAGGACGATTTCTACGAACAGGTCATGGACCTGAACGTACGATCGGCACTAATGATCACGCGATTTGCCATACCGCATCTGCGCGCATCAGTCAAAGAAACGGGTCAGACCAGCGTGGTCGTCAGCACTGGCTCGCTGGCCGGCCGTGAGGGCGGCGGCCCCGGCTCATCCGTGTATGCAGCGGCCAAGGGTTGGTTGCACAGCGCGCAGCGAAATTGGGTGAAAGAGTTTTCCAAGGAACGCATCCGCTTCAATATTGTGGCACCGGGCACTATCAGCACCGCGTTTCACGCTGACAAAGACCAAGCCGCAGTCGACCGCATTTCCGCAACCATTCCAATGGGACGATTTGGCCACGCCGACGAAGTAGCACCTGCCTACATCTTCCTCGCCTCGCACGCCTGCAGTGGCTACATTACCGGACAAATTTTGGACGTCAACGGCGGCCAAATCTGCCCATAGTCTTTACTACTCACTGAAGGAAACAACATGGCAGCCAACGTCAGCTTGCGAAATGTCGTCAAAGCATTTGGATCAGCGATGGTCGTCGACGACATCAGCCTCGAGATCAAACCGGGTGAATTCGTCGTCCTGGTGGGCCCGTCGGGCTGCGGCAAGTCGACTACGCTTCGCATGGTCGCCGGGCTGGAGCAGATTTCCGGCGGAGAAATCGCAATCAACGGCCGCGTCGTCAACCACCTAGCGCCGAAGGATCGCGGTGTCGCCATGGTGTTTCAGAACTACGCACTTTACCCACACCTGACCGTGCGGGACAACATTTCTTTCGGGCTGCGGCTGGGCAATATGCCCCGCAAGGAAATTGATGCCAAAGTCGATCGTGCGGCCTCCATCCTTGAGCTCGGTCCATTGCTTGACCGTCAACCTGCCGAGCTGTCTGGCGGACAGCGACAGCGTGTGGCAATGGGGCGGGCCATCGTGCGCGATCCTGAGGTCTTTCTCTTTGACGAGCCGCTGTCCAATTTGGATGCCAAGTTACGCACACAGATGCGGGCCGAGATCAAGCGGCTACACGCCCGGTTGGGCAATACGGTGATGTATGTCACCCACGACCAGCTAGAAGCGATGACGCTTGCAGACCGTATCGTCGTGATGCGCAAAGGCGTGATCGAGCAGACGGGGACGCCCAGCGAACTGTTCAACTCTCCAGCCACGTCTTTCGTCGCGACCTTCATTGGCTCACCCCCGATGAACGTGTTTCCCTGCACCTTGGCCAGCGAGGGCGATCAGCTCGCCGTCAACGTGGGCCAGGACAAGCTGTCACTACCGTCGGCGGCACGGCAGGCGGTGGCGGGTTCAAAAGAACTGCTGTTCGGCGTGCGCCCCGAAGACATCCACCTGGTACCGCGCGACGGCACGCAGCCGGTGCACGGCCGGGTAGAACTGGTCGAGCCGCTGGGTGGCGAATCATTCGTGCACGTGCGCATCGGAGAGCACATGGTCATCGTGCGTTCCGAGGGACGCAGGGTGGTCGAGAGCGACAAGCCCATCATCTTGCACGTCGATCTGCAACGCATCTACCTGTTCGATGTTGGCAGCGACCGCTGTGTGTTCCACATCCAGGAGGCGACATCATGAGCTCACTCTCCGGTCTCGCACCCAAGGCTGGCAACACTGACAAGGTGTTTGCCAATGAAACAGTGATGCAATCGCTACGCCGCGACTGGATGCTCTACGCCATGTTGGCACCTGCGCTGATCTGGTTCCTGGTCTTCTTGTATCAGCCGCTGTGGGGGCTGCAGATCGCCTTTAAACAGTTCAGCGCGTTCAAGGGCATTGAGGCTAGTCCATGGATCGGCTTCACCCACTTCGTCACCCTGTACGAAAGCGACCAGTTCCGCAGCGCCGTCTGGAACACGCTGGTGATCAGCTTCTATTCGCTGATCATCGCCGCGCCGATACCCATCTTGCTGGCGCTGATGATCAACGAGGTGCAGTCCAAGGGCATTCGCAAGGCCGTCCAGACTTCGATCTATCTCCCGCACTTCATCTCGGTCGTCGTCGTCGCCGGTATTGTTGTTGCCCTGTTGTCTCCAACCACGGGCTTGGTCAACAACGCGTTGTCGGCGTTAGGTTTCGATCGCACCTATTTCCTGACGCGACCCGAGTGGTTCCGCACCATCTTCATCGGGTCGGGCATCTGGAAAGAGGCCGGCTTCGATTCCATCATCTATCTGGCGGCGATCATGGGCATCAACCCGGCACTATATGAGTCCGCGCAGATCGACGGCGCCACACGCTGGCAGATGATCTGGCGCATCACGCTGCCGAGCATCTTGCCAACAATCGCCGTTCTGATGGTGATCAAGCTCGGCCACATCCTCGAAGTCGGCTACGAATTCATCATCCTGTTGTACCAGCCCACAACCTACGCGACCGGCGATGTTGTCTCGACGTATATCTATCGCCTGGGTCTGCAGGGTGCGAAATACGATCTGGCCGCCGCAGCGGGTATTTTCAACGCCGTCGTCGCTTTGGTCTTGGTGCTGGGCGCCAACAAGCTAAGTCGGAAAATCACGCGCACCGGCGTGTTCTGAAGCTAAACGGGAGCACATTCATGACATCTTCGTCTTCTCCGATTTATTCGACCGGTGATCGCTGGTTCGGCCGGATCAATGGCCTTTTGCTGGCGGTTTTTGCGCTATGCACCCTGTACCCACTCGTCTATGTTTTCTCGCTCTCGATCAGTTCGGGCGCGGCCGCGTCAGCCGGGAAGGTCTGGCTGTGGCCTATCGAAATCACGTTTTCTGCGATTTTGCACATCATGCAAGACTCGATGTTCTGGATCTCTTATGCCAACACGTTCTTCTACACGATTGTGGGCACGTTGACGAGCCTGGCGTTGATCATCCCGGCGGCCTATGCCCTGTCCAA
>JBBKVN010000453.1:0-7392 GCA_037968455.1 Rhodoferax sp. | reverse complement strand
GATGTTGCCTTCAACCATTGTTCTGCCACAACTTCAAAGGTATGTGCAGATGCGTTGACTTTAGCTTGGCGTTCATCGCGTTTGGCGGTGCCTGGGTCAGTGTCGTGTGCCAACAGCTTGCGAGCCGCGTCGCGCCGAGTCCTCGCATCCGCCAAAGAGACTGCTGGGTAAACGCCCAACGCCAAGGTCTTCTGCTTGCCGCCAAATCTGTAATTCAACCGCCAATACTTGCCTATGCCTTTGACGTGGAGGTAGAGGCCTTGTCCGTCAGTATGTTTGTCACCAATGGGGGCGCCCGTGGGCTTGATGTTCTTTACGAAGGTGTCTGTAAGTGCCACGGAAAACCCTTGTTTGTTGGTACCTAGCTGGTTGGTATTTCAAAGTACCAACAGAGGTACCACGACTATGTTGGTATGTCATATTATCCCGTGACATGACGTGAGGCAATAAAAAACCCGCTGTAGCTATAAGCTACGCGGGTTTTGGGGCTCTTTGAGATGATTTGACGTCACTAATTGGTGCCCGAGACCGGAATCGAACCGGTACGCCCGTTATTCACGAAGCGGCGGATTTTAAGTCCGATGTGTCTACCTATTTCACCACTCGGGCATCATCACCATTTTCAAAAAAATGGCCCCGTTGAGTGATTCAACGAGGCCGTTTTTTCGGCATTCGGCCAATATTCTGGAGGCGCGACCCAGAGTCGAACTGGGCTAGACGGATTTGCAATCCGTTGCATAACCGATTTGCTATCGCGCCAGAATTCTTGAAAAAATAGGAAGCCGCGCTTCCCATTCTAAATTTGGAGCGGGAGAAGAGTCTCGAACTCTCGACCTCAACCTTGGCAAGGTTGCGCTCTACCAACTGAGCTACTCCCGCAAAATCTTAGGCTATACCTATGACCAAAAACGCATGGAGCGGGAAAAGAGATTCGAACTCTCGACCTCAACCTTGGCAAGGTTGCGCTCTACCAACTGAGCTATTCCCGCGTTTCCAGTCTCAAATTATAGCTTGATAAATTGTTGATTCAAAAATTCCAATGAACTTCATTAGTGTTTGACTGACGCACTCAGCGCCCCAGGCGGCGGAGTCGCCTCAGCAGCTGCAGGTGAAACTGTCAGGTCATCATCAGGCAAGGGCGTGGGCATCTTCTCCAGCGCTATTTCAAGCACTTTATCAATCCATCGCACTGGCACAATTTCCAACCCATTTTTCACATTCGCCGGAATGTCCTGCAGATCTTTGGCATTCTCTTCAGGAATAATTACCGTCTTGATGCCGCCTCTCAATGCGGCCAGCAATTTTTCCTTCAAACCCCCGATCGCAGTCACCTCACCCCTCAAAGTGATCTCGCCAGTCATCGCGACATCACCCCTGACCGGTATTCCAGTCATTGCCGACACAAACGCTGTTGTCATCGCCGCCCCAGCACTCGGACCGTCCTTGGGAGTGGCGCCGTCTGGCACGTGAATATGTATGTCCTTCTTCTCAAATATCTCGTCTTTGATTCCCAAGCGCCGTGATCGACTTCGCACCACGGTGCGAGCCGCCTCGACGGACTCCTTCATGACATCGCCAAGCGAGCCTGTCCGGGTGATCACACCTTTGCCTGGCATCATGGCAGCTTCAATGGTCAGCAAGTCGCCCCCCACCTCTGTCCATGCCAATCCGACCACTTGCCCAACCTGATTCTGTTGCTCGGCCCGGCCATAGTTATATTTACGAACCCCGAGGTAGTCGTTCAGGTTCTCGGAGCCAACAGTCACCAACGGTTGCAGTTGCTTCAACAGCAGACCCTTGACCACCTTTCGGCAAATTTTTGACAAATCCCGCTCCAGCGAGCGCACGCCAGCTTCGCGGGTGTAATACCGAACAATGTCACGCACGGCATCCTCATTGACCAGCAACTCGGACTCCTTCACTCCATTGTTTTTAAGTTGTTTAGGCAACAGGTATTTGAGGGCAATGCTGACCTTCTCATCCTCCGTGTACCCCGAAAGACGAATCACTTCCATTCGGTCCAGCAAAGCGGAAGGAATATTCATGGAGTTAGAGGTCGCCACAAACATGACATCACTCAAATCAAAATCCACCTCGACGTAGTGATCGCCAAACTTGTGGTTCTGCTCCGGATCAAGCACTTCAAGCAAGGCGCTAGAAGGGTCGCCCCTGAAATCGGCCCCTAGTTTGTCAATCTCATCCAGTAGAAAGAGTGGATTGCGCGTGCCCACTTTGGACAAACTTTGCAGCACTTTGCCTGGCATGGCACCAATGTATGTGCGGCGGTGCCCCCGAATTTCGGCCTCATCGCGCATGCCACCTAGCGCCATTCGCACGTACTTTCGCCCAGTCGCCTTGGCAATCGATTCACCCAAAGAAGTTTTACCCACTCCAGGTGGCCCCACCAAGCACAAAATTGGGGCCTTCACTTTATCAACACGCTGCTGAACCGCCAGATATTCAAGAATACGGTCCTTGACCTTGTCGAGCCCGTAATGGTCTTCGTTGAGGACCAACTCAGCGGCGCCCAAGTCTTGCTTGACTTTAGTCTTGGTCGCCCAAGGCAAGCCGGTGAGAGCGTCGATGTAGGTTCGAACGACGGTCGCCTCAGCGGACATCGGAGACATCAGCTTTAGCTTTTTCAGCTCCGACTCGGCTTTTTTCAGCGCCTCTTTCGGCATTTTGGCCGACTTGATTTTTTTCTCTACTTCATCAATGTCGGCGCCGTCTTCGCCTTCACCTAACTCCTTCTGGATGGCTTTGACCTGTTCGTTTAGATAAAAATCGCGTTGATTTTTCTCCATTTGGCGCTTAACGCGACCGCGAATCTTCTTGTCGACGTTCAGAATATCAACTTCACGCTCGATTTGTTCATAGAGGTTTTCAAGACGCTCCTTGACACTTGCCAAGTCGAGAACGGCTTGCTTGCTGTCAAGCTTTAACGGCAGGTGGGCCGCAATCGTGTCCGCCAGACGACCTGCATCGTCAATTCCAGAAATCGACGTCAAAATTTCCGGTGGAATTTTTTTGTTGAGTTTGACGTACTGATCAAACTGCTGCATCACGGCGCGGCGCAATGCCTCAACTTCACTTGCCTTGCCGCGAGGCTTCGCCTCTGGCTCAGTCACAACTTCGAGTGGCGTGACGTTGGCGGAAAAGTGCAACTCACCCTCATCGATCTTGTTCACCCGAGCGCGCTGCTGGCCTTCAACCAAGACCTTAACGGTGCCGTCCGGCAACTTCAACATCTGCAGAATGGTTGAGACGCAACCGACATCAAACATGTCAGTGACCAGGGGATCATCTTTGGCTGCGGCTTTTTGCGCAACCAGCATGATGCGACGCTCCGCATCCATTGCGGCTTCAAGTGCCTTGATACTTTTCGGGCGACCCACGAACAAAGGAATCACCATGTGCGGGAAGACGACAACGTCGCGCAACGGCAAGAGGGGTAAATCAATAGCGACAGCAGGTAGCGGGGTGTGACCAGACATTGGGAACCTTTTAGTTACCTGTTAAAAATAGGGGGGAAACGTAGAATTTCAACCCGCAACGCATTGTGTGCCTGCCGGTTGAATCTCAATCTGAAGTAAACAACCCCTAAAAGGGACTTGTTCAGGCCTTTTTGGCCAGTTCGCGGTACACCAACAGCGGTGGCTTGTTTTCTTCAATGGTCGCCTCGTCGACAACTACCTTTTCAACATTGCTGGCATTCGGTAGTTCGTACATGGTGTCAATCAAGGACTGCTCCAGAATAGAGCGCAAGCCGCGAGCCCCAGTTTTACGCGCCAGTGCTTTCTTGGCAATCGCCTTCAACCCTGCGGGTCGAATCTCCAACTCGACGCCCTCCATCAGCAAAAGTTTGGCGTACTGCTTGACAAGCGCATTTTTGGGCTCTGTGAGAATCTGAATCAGCGCGTCCTCAGTTAGTTCGGCCAATGTAGCAACGACTGGCATACGTCCCACCAACTCAGGAATTAGGCCAAACTTGATCAAATCTTCGGGCTCGACCTCTTTGAACACCTCAGTCAAGCTACGCTGCTCCTTGCTTTTGACGGATGCGCCAAAACCAATGCCTGAGGAAGCGGTCCGGTTTTCAATCACTTTTTCCAGCCCGGAGAACGCACCGCCGCAAATGAACAGAATATTGGTGGTGTCAACCTGGACGAAATCCTGGTTCGGATGTTTGCGTCCACCCTGAGGCGGAACGCTCGCCATCGTTCCCTCAATCAGTTTGAGCAGGGCTTGTTGCACGCCCTCGCCTGAAACATCGCGTGTGATTGATGGGTTGTCGGACTTCCGAGTGATTTTGTCAATCTCATCAATATAGACAATGCCCCGCTGTGCCCGTTCCACCTCGTAATTACAACTCTGGAGCAGTTTGAGAACAATGTTCTCCACATCTTCGCCCACATAGCCAGCCTCGGTCAATGTGGTGGCATCGGCCATGACAAACGGAACATCCAACATGCGAGCCAGCGTTTGCGCCAGCAGCGTTTTACCGGATCCTGTGGGGCCAATCAGCAAAATATTGCTTTTGGCCAATTCCACATCGTCTTTTTTCGCTTTTTCCTTGTGCCGCAACCGCTTGTAGTGGTTGTACACCGCAACGGCCAAGGTCCGTTTGGCGGGCTCTTGACCAATCACATAGTTGTCAAGATTTCCCTTGATCTCGGCAGGTGTGGGCAACTCGCTACCGTTGCCTTGCACTTCAGTTGTCGCTGGGAGCTCATCACGAATGATCTCGTTGCACAAATCAATGCATTCGTCACAAACGAACACGGATGGACCCGCGATGAGCTTTTTGACTTCATGTTGGCTCTTGCCGCAAAAAGAGCAGTAAAGAGTTTTTTCGCCCGAGGTGCCTTTTTTTTCGGCCATGTGAACTACGCCTTTTTCGGAAATTTACCGAATAATACCCAAAGAGAAACGGCGCTCTCTAGCACCGTCATTGCGCCTGGAAGGCCACGAAACAAGTCCAAGGCCCAGGCGCCGTTACGAGATCAGGCCCGCTTTGAAATGACCTGATCAATCAGACCGTATTCCTTGGACTCGTCTGCGGACATGTAATAGTCACGCTCCGTGTCTTTGGCAATACGATCCAATGGCTGACCCGTCCGCTCAGCCAGGATTTTGTTCAATTGCTCACGCGTTTTCAGAATTTCACGCGCCTGGATTTCGATTTCTGTGGCCTGCCCTTGGCTGCCACCCGACGGCTGGTGAATCATGACCTTGGAGTTGGGTAAAGAGAAACGCTTGCCCTTCTCGCCTGCGGCCAAAAGAAACGCCCCCATGCTGGCCGCAAAGCCAATGCACAAGGTAGAAACAGCCGGTTTGATGAAATTCATGGTGTCGTAAATCGCCATACCGGCACTCACAGAACCACCTGGCGAGTTGATATAGAAGGAAATATCCTTGTCTGGGTTCTCGCTCTCAAGGAACAACAATTGAGCGACAACCAAATTGGCTGTCTGATCGTTCACGGGGCCGACCAGAAAAATAACCCGCTCTTTGAGCAGACGCGAGTAAATGTCATACGAACGCTCACCGCGGCCCGATTGCTCGATCACCATAGGAACCATGCCTAGTCCCTGCGTTTCCATTGCCTCATATCGCACGTTCATCTTGACTCCCAAAATAGACAGACACTGTACCGAAAAAATGGCACCGTAATGAAAATGGGGCTTACCGACCAGACTACAAGTCCGACAGAAGCCCCATTCTGGCCGCTTTAAAGCGGCGAATCGATTAGTTTTGAGCCATCAGCTCATCAAACGTGACCGTCTTCTCGTTAATTTTGGCCTGAGCCAAAACGAAGTCTGTCACGTTGTTCTCAATCACGATGGCTTCGACTTCCGCCAAGCGGTTGTTGTCGCTGTAATACCAACGCATCACATCGGCGGGCTTCTCGTAACTGGCAGCCAACTCTTCGATGTGAGCCTTGATTTGCTCGGTCTTGGCTTGCAAGCTGTTGGCGCGAACCAAATCAGCCACCACCAAGCCCAATCGTACACGACGCTCAGCTTGTGGTCGGAACACGTCATCAGGAATGGGCGCTTTGTCAGCATCCTTGATGCCCCGCTGCTTCAGGTCGGCACGGGCGCCTTCCAACAAACGGGCGATTTCGGCTTGAACGCTGGCGTTCGGCAGATCCAACTCAGCCTTGGAGACCAAAGCGTCCATCACCGCTTGCTTGTTACGGGCCAACAAGCGGAATTTGACTTCACGCTCGAGGTTTTTCTTGATGTCAGCGCGCAAACCTTCGACCGTGGCGTCAGCAATACCCAAAGACTTAGCCAATGCCTCATTCACTTCTGGCAGATTGGCGGCTTCGATTTTCTTCAAACTGACCATGAAGTCGGCGGTTTTACCTGCGACGTCTTTGCCATGGTAGTCAGCGGGGAAGGCCAACTGGAAAGTCTTGCTTTCGCCGGTTTTCATGCCGCGAGTCGCGTCTTCAAATTCTTTCAACATTTGGCCATCGCCCACGATGAACTGGAAGTCTTCGGCTTTGCCGCCAGCGAACACTTCACCGTCGATCTTGCCTTCAAAGTCAACCGTCACGCGGTCACCGTCAACGGTAGCAGCGTCTTGAGCACGCTGAGCGAAGGTACGACGCTGCTTGCGCAGAATGTCGATGGTCTTATCGATGGCGCCGGCGTCCACTTCAGCAGAGACTTTCTCTACCTCTGCGGTGGTCAGGTCGCCCATTTTGACTTCTGGGTAGACTTCAAAAATGGCGTCGAAAGCCATTTGGCCTTCTGGAGCGCCTTCGCTTTCAGTGATACGGGGCTGACCAGCCACGCGCAACTTGGCTTCATTGGCAGCCACGGAGAAAGCCTCGCCTACTTTGTCATTCATGACTTCGTAGTGCACCGAGTAGCCATAGCGCTGCGAAACCACGGTCATGGGGACTTTGCCTGGACGGAAACCGTCCATCTTGACCGTGCGGGCCAACTTCTTCAGGCGAGTCTCGACTTCAGACTGGATCGTGCCGACGGGCAGGGTCAGCGTGATTTTTCGTTCCAGCTTTTCCAGTGTTTCAACAGTAACAGCCATTGCAATGCTCCTAATTGTGATGTGATCAACAGAGGCGACCGTCCTGCGGTTGCTCTCTGTCACTCAAGTTATCAAAGTGGTGCGCGGGGCGGGACTCGAACCCGCACACTGTTGCCAGCGTCAGGACCTAAACCTGGTGCGTCTACCAATTTCGCCACCCGCGCACTTAAAAACTAAGGGGACGGCTGAATTAACCATCCCCAAGAAATCGGTAAGCCAGTTATTTTAACCTGCTCCGGGGACCTCTTTCTTAACCCGGAACCAAGCCGCATACATGGCGGGTAGCGCCAGCAGGGTCAAAATGGTCGCCACAATCAATCCGCCCATGATCGC
>JBBKVN010000452.1:0-11363 GCA_037968455.1 Rhodoferax sp. | reverse complement strand
GGCGTGGACGCAGCGCGATGTAGACGCCTATCTGGCCAGTTACGGCCCTGCGTTTACGCCCCCCAAGGGGCAGAACCGGGCGCAATGGGAGGCGGCGCGGCGCGACAACCTGTCGAGTCGCGGCTCCATTGCTGTGGCCATCAAGGAGCTGCGCACCGAGCCGCTTGGCGAGCAGCAGATGGCCGTCCACTTTCTGCAGGACTACACCTCACCCACCTACCAGGAAAAGGCCGAGCCCAAGACGCTGCTGTTGCAGCGGGTTGACAACCAATGGCAGATCGTTGGCGAATGGTCTGGCGCGTTTCAAAAAATTTCCCCTCGCGCACAGTAGGCCGACGGGTTGGCTTAGCGCCCGCCCGCCACGTCGATGAACGCACCGGTGCTGTAGCTGGCCTGCTCCGACATTAACCACAGAATGGATTGCGCCACCTCCGTGGCTGAACCCGCGCGGCGCATGGGCACCAAGGGCGCCAGGCGCCCAGCGCGGTCTGGTTGACCACCCGAGGCGTGAATGTCAGTGTCAATGATGCCGGGGCGCACCGCGTTGACACGAATGCCCTCGCTGGCCACCTCCTGCGCCAACCCGATGGTGAAGGTGTCCATGGCCCCTTTGGTAGCCGCATAGTCCACATATTGGCCGGCGCCACCCAAGCGCGAGGCCACGCTGGAAACGTTCACAATGCTGCCGCCCGCGCCACCGTGTCGGGTGCTCATTCTCAGAATGGCTTCCCGGGCGCACATAAAACTGCCCAGCACGTTGATGTCAAAGAGGCGCCGCAGGCGTTCCGTGGTGACTTCATCGACCCGACTGGCGACATCCACCACACCGGCGTTGTTGACCAGCGCGGTAAGCGGCCCCAGCTTGGCGTCAATCCGTCTAAACATGGCGACGACCTGCGCTTCCACGCCCACGTCCGCCTGAACGGCCATGGCCTGCCCGCCGCTGGCCCGGATGAGCCGAACCACCTCATCGGCGGCCAGCGAGTTGTGGGCGTAGTTGACAGCCACGGCATAGCCGCGTTCAGCGGCCAGCAAGGCGGTGGCCGCGCCAATGCCGCGCGAGCCGCCGGTGACCAAGAGGACAGGGTTCATAGAGCGCGTACCAAGGTTGGGATAAGTGCGGTAAAACCGGGCATTGGATTGAATCGTAGCGCTTGTCTCACCACACCAAAGGTCTCACATGAGGTTGATTTCATTTTTTAAGCGTTTTATGACGCTAGCGCTCTTTCAGCAAGCGCAAGCTGCTCTTGTTTTTGTAGCATTTTCGGGGGCGGTTCACGCGGCGCCCTACGGCGGACCGTTGTTTGACGCCCACCTTCATTACAACCAGGAGGCCTGGAACGGCCAGGAAGGGCCCCATCCTCCGGCCGATGTCCTGGCACGCATGCAGCGCAACGGGGTGCGAGCCATTCTGGCCAACTCCCGCCCCAACGACGGCACCTTGGCCTTGGCCGCCGCGCGGGATGCAACTCGCCTGGCAGGCGTGCAGGTTGTGCCGTTTGTGCGGCTGTACCGCAACCGGGCCGACTACACCAACTGGTTCCGGGACGAGTCCATCTACACCATGGTGCAGACCGAGTTGGCGCGTGGCACCGCTGCTGGTCCCTTTCGCGGGCTGGGTGAATTTCACCTCTACAACAGTGCAGACGCCAAAGGCGCGGTGGCCCAGCGTCTCATGACTTTGGCGGATACCCAGGGTTTGGCCGTGCTGGCCCATGTGGACGATGTCGCCATCGACCTGCTGCTGGCCTCGACGCCAAGCCAGGGCAAAAACGTGCGTCTGATCTGGGCGCACACCGGCATTGAAGGCCCGCCGATCGAGCGCGTGGAGCAGTTGTTAAAGCAATACCCGGGTTTGATGGGTGAGCTGTCCTACCGCCCGGGACTGACCTGTGGCGCAGCCCTGTGCCCGGCATGGCGGGCCTTGTTGCTCAAGTACCCGACCCGTTTTCTGCTGGGCTCCGACACCTGGGTCAACCAACGCTGGCAGTCCTATGACGACATCATGCAGACTTACCGCGCCTGGCTGGGCGACTTGCCCGTCGACGTGGCCCGCCAAATTGCCTGGGCCAATGGGGCGGCCTTGTTTGGCCTGACGCCATCGGCGCCCTGAAGCGGATCTATCGGGAGGAGCGTTCGATATATCGCTTGCGCCAGAAGTAAACGAGCAGGCCCAGCCCGGTGCTAGCCATCAGGCTCATCGCCAGCCAGAAGCCGTTGTTGCGGTGCAGCAGCGGGATGAAGTCAAAGTTCATGCCGAAAATGCCGGCAATTAAATTCAACGGCAAAAACACCGCCGTCAGCACGGTGAGCGTGCGCATGATTTCGTTGGTGCGGTGGCTTTGGGCGTTGAAGTGCATTTGCACGGCGGTCTCGGCGCTTTGTTCCAGCCGCTGAACGTGGTGAACCACCCGCTCAATGTGCTCCAGCACGTCCCGGCTGCGAACCTGAAGCAAGTCGCGCTCGCGCTGGCTCTCGGGCGTGGCCGCCTCGGGCCAGGTCTTGAGGGCCTCAATCCAGTTTTGCAAAGCGGAGCGTTGGTCCTCGCATATTTCGTCGAGTTGGTGCAGCGACAAGCGCGCATCCAGCAGCGCCCCCCAGTTGTTGAACCGCGCCTTGGGGTTCAGCAAATCTGTCTGCCAATGGTCCAACTGGTGGGTGAGCTCCCGGCGCAATTCCAGAAAACCGTCCACCATCTGGTTGATGATGCGCAGCATCAGGTCCGCCGAACCGGTGGGCATGCGCGCCCCCCCTGCGTGGCTGGACAGGGCGGCGGCCGCGTTCAGTAACTTGGCGGCGTAGGCGTCACGCACCGCGCAGTCGGTCGGGTGCACGGTCAGCAACACATGGTCAAACACCGCAAACCCGACCGGGCTGGTGTCAATGCGACGCAAGATCGGCGGGCCGCTGCGTTTGGCGGCGCGAGCGGAGGTTTGAGGGCTCGGCACTGGGGCGGACTCTGCCGTACCCGCTGCCAAGCGGCGAAACACCATCACGTCGTATAGCGAGGTGTAGTCATAGCGCGAGGGAAGTTGCTTGTTGAGCAAGTCCGAAATGTGCAGGTCAACCAACTGGGTGCCGCTCAATGACTGCAAAGTGGCTTGAATCTGCCCTTGCAAGGCTTCGAATTCGGGGCGGGCACAGGCGATCCAGACAAAGCCCTGCTCTGGCACACGCACGTCACCCAGTGCGGCCAGATCGTCGGTTTCGGCGACTTGATGGCCGTTGATGGTGAAAATGCGCATGGAGAAGAGGGCCGGTCAGGTTGAATGGGAAATAGGGCGCTTGCCCCCGTCAGTCATGCGGAATTAGCTATGCTTTTTGAAGCAAACGCGCCGCATCCCGGGCAAAGTAAGTCAGCACACCATCCGCGCCTGCCCGTTTGAACGCCAGCAGGCTTTCCAGCATCACGGCATCGTGGTCCAGCCAACCGTTTTGAGCCGCCGCCTTGAGCATGGCGTATTCGCCGCTGACCTGGTAGGCAAACGTCGGCACCTTGAACTCGTCCTTGACACGGCGCACCACGTCCAAGTAAGGCATGCCGGGCTTGACCATCACCATGTCCGCGCCTTCAGCAATGTCCATGGCGACCTCACGCAAGGCTTCGTCCGAATTGCCGGGGTCCATTTGATAGACCTTTTTGTTGCTTTTCCCCAGATTGCCTGCGGAACCCACGGCGTCACGGAATGGGCCATAAAAGGCACTGGCGTATTTGGCGCTGTACGCCATGATGCGGGTGTGAATGAGCTGATTGGCTTCCAGCGCCTGGCGGATCGCGCCAATACGGCCATCCATCATGTCGCTGGGCGCCACAATGTCGACACCCGCCTGCGCTTGAGTCAGTGCTTGCTTCACCAGCACCTCAATGGTGGCCTCATTCATGATGTAGCCGTTCTCGGCCGGGTCGGGGTCCGGCAGGCCGTCTTGTCCGTGGGTCGTGAACGGGTCCAGCGCCACATCGGTCATCACGCCCAGATCGGGAAACTCTTTTTTCAGCGCTCGCACCACGCGGGGCACCAAGCCATCCGGGTTGAAGGCCTCTCGTCCATCAGGCGTTTTCAGTGCCCCATCCACCACCGGAAACAGGGCCATGACGGGAATACCCAACTTCACACAGTCTTCTGCAACGGGCAGTAACAAGTCCAGACTGAGGCGTTCCACCCCCGGCATGGAGGTAATACTCACCCGCTGCTGTTGTCCATCAACAACAAATACCGGGTAAATCAAGTCGTGAGCGGTCAGCGAGTTTTCGCGAACCAAATTACGGGTGAACGCGTCGCGACGCAGGCGGCGCGGGCGACCCAGGGGGTAAGGGGCATGCATAGTCATGCCGAAAAGTGTACTTGCGGAACGGTTTTTGTCAGCGCAGTGAAAAATACTTTGTCCCTTTTCTTGAAATGGGTGTGTTTTTTTGATAAATTACTACCAGACAGTTCGCTGTCTCCCGCTTTTCCTCCCTGAGCGGGGCCTTGATGTGTGACAGCAAATAGGCTTACCACCCCAGCACTCGTGCTGGGGTTTTTTTGGCCTAAACTGAAGCGATGCTTTGGGTCAAATCACTCCACATCGTCTTCGTTGCCAGCTGGTTCGCGGGCCTCTTCTACCTTCCTCGCATTTTTGTGAACCTCGCCATGGTCCCCGCTGGGTCCATCGCCGAGCGCGACCGTTTGCTGCTGATGGCGCGCAAACTGCTGCGCTTTTCGACCATTTTGGCCGTGCCGGCAGTCGCCTTGGGACTGGTGCTGTGGCTTTATTACGGATTTGGTCGCGGCCCTGGCAATGGCTGGTTGCATGCCAAGCTCTTTTTTGTGATTTTGACGCTGGGCTACCACCACGCCTGCAGCGTCATGTTGAAGACCTGGCTTCGCGGTGAATCACAACGCAGCCATGTCTGGTACCGCTGGTTCAACGAAATCCCCGTCATTCTGCTGCTGATCATCGTGATTCTGGTCGTGGTCAAACCGTTTTAGCGGTCGTCCCAAATGCACAAAACCTCGGCGTGGCCCTTGGCGCTGGTTTACGCCGGCCTCATCCTCTACGCCAGCTTGTACCCGTTCTCCGACTGGCGTTATCAAGGCATCGTCCCGTGGGCGTTCATGGGGGCGGACTGGCCCAAGTACTGGACCGGGTTTGACGTCGCCTCCAATGTGGCGGGTTACGGCCCCCTTGGGTTTTTACTGGCCTTGAGCGCGCTGCGCAGCGAGCGGGGACATCTGGCTGTCATGGGGGCCACGGCTTTGGCAGCGCTGCTGTCCTTCACCATGGAGTCCTTGCAGGGGTTTCTTCCGTCACGCGTGCCATCCAATGTGGATTTGGGGCTCAATGTCATTGGCGCTTGGGCTGGGGCCATGTTGGCGTGGACACTTGAAAAGCTGGGCGTGATCGACCGATGGAGTCGATTCCGGGCGCGTTGGTTTGTTGCCGAGGCCCGTGGGGGGTTGGTCCTGCTGGCCTTGTGGCCGGTGGCCTTGCTGTTTCCGGCGGTCGTTCCTTTTGGCATAGGTCAAGTGCTGGAGCGAGTCGAAGGCGCATTGGTTGATGTGCTGATCGGCACCCCGTTTTTGTCTTGGCTACCTGTGCGCGAGGTTGAGTTGGTGCCGGTGGGGCCTGGGCTGGAATGGGTATCCGTCACCCTTGGATTGCTGATTCCTTGCCTGTTGGGTTTTTGCATTATTGGCGCCATTGGTCGCCGGTTGCTTTTTATTGGCGTCGTCGTGGTGGTTGGCCTCGGCACCACGGCACTTTCAGCGGCATTGAGTTATGGCCCGGCGCACGCGTGGGAGTGGTTTGGTTTGCCCGTCGAAGCGGGTTTGATGACCGCGCTGGTCATTGGCCTTCTGTCGTTGCCTGTGTCACCCCGATCTGCCGATGCGATGTTGGTCCTTGCTTTGGGGATTTATCTGAGCCTGCTCAATCAAATGCCAACCAATCCCTACTTTGCCCAGACTTTGTCGGCGTGGGAACAAGGGAGGTTCATTCGGTTTCATGGGCTTGCACAGTGGTTGGGGTGGGTATGGCCTTATGCCGCCTTGGTCTATGTCATGCGCAGGCTGCTGGTCCGGGAGCCGAAAAACTAGAATCTCCGCATGACAGAAATCAAAAATGCCGAATCAGCAAGCGGCGCGGCGCCCCTTGAGCCCGCAAGTTACTACAAGCGACATATCTTTTTTTGTTTGAACGAGCGCAAGGGCGGCGAAGAGTGCTGTGCCACGCACAACGCCCAGGCCGCTTTTGATCGGTGCAAATCCCAGATCAAGGCCGCAGGCCGGTCGGCGCCGGGGCAGTTGCGCGTCAATAAGGCGGGTTGTCTGGATCGCTGCGCGGCCGGGCCGGTCGCCGTGGTGTACCCTGAGGGCGTCTGGTACTCCTATGTCGACAATGATGACATTGACGAAATCGTGGAGTCACATCTTAAGAACGGCAAAGTGGTTGAGCGTTTGCTGACCCCAGCTCATCTGGGCCGTTGATTATTTTCTGGGTGTCTGACACCTATCTCCTGGCTCGTTGAACACGGCCGGGTTTCCTAACTGACTCATGAAAAAAATACTCTTATCCCTGGCAGCTGCAGTCTGCTTTGCAGCTGCCGCCCAAACGCCTCAACCGCCCGAAATTGCAGCTCGCTCGTACCTGCTGTTTGATGTGACGGCCAATCAGATCCTGGCGGAAAAAGACATTGACTCGGCCGTTGAGCCAGCATCGCTTACCAAGCTGATGACTGCCTACCTGGTGTTTGATGCGCTTCGCAACAAAAAGCTGGATTTGCAACAAACCTTGCCTGTGAGCGAACGTGCCTGGAAGATGCCCGGCTCCCGCATGTTCATTGATCCGAAAATGATGGTGCCGGTGGAGGATCTCATCAAGGGCATGATTGTTCAAAGCGGGAACGACGCCACGGTCGCGCTGGCAGAAGGCGTGGGCGGCAGCGTCGAGCGCTTTGTGCAGATGATGAACGAGCAGGCCACATTGCTGGGCATGAAGTCAAGTAGCTTCAAAAACCCAGAGGGGCTGACGGAAGCGGGTCACACCACAACGGCACGGGACCTGAGCACGCTCGCGACAAGATTGATGCAGGACTTCCCTACGTTTGTGGGCTACTACGCGATCAAGAAGTACCGCTATCCGGGAACGCCGGCTGCCAATGACAACAACCGAAATCTGTTGCTTTACCGTGATCCCTCAGTGGATGGATTGAAAACCGGCCACACCAATGCAGCAGGTTACTGTCTCATTGCAACGGCCAAACGCGACTTCCCTGGCCTTGGAAAGCCGGGCGCTGCACCCGGTTCGCCTGAGTCCGTGGGCGGGCGTCGTTTGCTGTCCATTGTGCTGGGTGCTTCCAGTGAAAATGCGCGAGCCAATGAATCCCAGAAGTTGTTGAATTGGGGTTACACGGCGTTTGAGGCGGTGAAGTTGTTTGATGCCAATCAACCGGTTGTTTCCCCGCCGGTGTGGAAAGGGCGCGAGGCCGTCGCCAAATTGGGTCAGGGGCATGCCATTGTGGTGGCCGTTCCCACCGGCAGCGCCGGCAAAGTGAAGACCCAGGTTGTGCGACCTGATCCACTTGTTGCGCCTATCAAAAAAGGTCAACAGATTGGTGTTTTGAAAATCAGCAACGGCGATCAACCTTTGGCGGATGTGCCATTGATGGCGCTGGAGATGGTCGAGGAAGCCGGTCTGGTGGGGCGAACCTGGGATGCGATCCGTTTGTGGATCAAATAAGTGATGGCAGGAAGTCAAATCCGCTTTGCGCAAAGGCTTGCGGATTTTTCGTTCGCCTGATATAGTCGAGGGCTTTTCGGAATTTCCGAAGGGGTTCACGTTTTCGAAGTATTTAAGTCATAGCTATGAAAGTAGTTATCAAACGTTTAGGGACGTTTTTCAATGCCAACCATTAATCAGCTAGTACGTCAGGGGCGCGAGGTCGAAACGATCAAGTCCAAAAGCCCTGCGATGCAAAATTCTCCACAGCGTCGCGGTGTTTGCACCCGTGTTTACACCACAACGCCTAAAAAACCTAACTCAGCTCTGCGTAAAGTTGCCAAAGTGCGCTTGACCAACGGGTTTGAAGTTATTTCCTACATCGGCGGCGAAGGCCACAACCTGCAGGAGCACTCGGTTGTTCTCGTGCGTGGTGGTCGTGTCAAGGATTTGCCAGGTGTTCGTTACCACATCGTGCGCGGTTCGCTCGACTTGCAAGGCGTGAAAGATCGCAAGCAGTCACGCTCCAAGTACGGTGCGAAGAAGCCTAAGGCCAAATAAGCTAACGCTTGGTCTGAAAAAAACATGGTGCTGTTTCCCGCGTGGCGCGGTGATTCGGCGTAGTGACCCGCTGTTGGGTCGAGTAAGTAAAAACCAAGATGGTTTTTGCGGTGTCTGCCAAGACGCCAACTGAAGCAAATAAGAGGTGAAATAATGCCACGTCGTCGCGAAGTCCCTAAACGTGAAATCCTGCCGGATCCAAAGTTCGGCAATGTCGAGTTGTCCAAATTCATGAACGTGATCATGGAAGGCGGCAAAAAAGCGGTCGCTGAACGCATCATTTATGGCGCGTTGGAGCAGATCGAGAAGAAGAACCCAGGTAAAGACCCCGTTGAAGCCTTCACTATGGCCATCAACAACGTCAAGCCTATGGTTGAGGTGAAGTCCCGCCGTGTCGGTGGTGCCAACTACCAAGTGCCAGTTGAAGTGCGTCCCGTTCGTCGCTTGGCTTTGTCCATGCGCTGGATTAAAGAAGCTGCGCGCAAGCGCGGTGAGAAATCCATGGCTCTTCGCTTGGCGAATGAGTTGATGGAAGCCACCGAAGGCCGTGGCGGCGCCATGAAAAAGCGTGACGAAGTTCACCGCATGGCAGAAGCCAACAAGGCCTTCTCTCACTTCCGTTTCTAAAACGGTTATTGCGCGGCTTTCTCTGCCGCAAGCAATCTGGGGCGCGCTTTATGCGCGCCTTTGTAGCTTGCAAATCACGTGAAAGTCGCTCGCTGCGCCGCGCTGTTGCGGGTAGCGCTTTCGAAGATACAGATCAACCAAGGATCCATCATGGCTCGCCATACCCCCATTGAGCGCTACCGCAACATCGGTATTTCGGCTCACATTGACGCTGGTAAAACCACCACTACCGAGCGCGTCCTTTTTTACACTGGTGTGAACCACAAAATTGGTGAAGTTCATGATGGCGCCGCCACCATGGACTGGATGGAGCAAGAGCAAGAGCGTGGCATCACGATCACTTCTGCTGCCACAACTTGCTTCTGGAAGGGTATGGACAAGTCCTTGCCTGAGCACCGTATCAACATCATTGACACCCCCGGACACGTCGACTTCACGATTGAAGTTGAGCGTTCGATGCGCGTGTTGGACGGCGCTTGCATGGTCTACTGCGCTGTGGGCGGTGTGCAACCCCAGTCGGAAACCGTTTGGCGTCAGGCCAACAAGTACAAAGTGCCACGTTTGGCCTTTGTCAACAAGATGGACCGTACCGGTGCCAACTTCTTCAAAGTCGTGGACCAGATGAAACTGCGCCTGAAGGCCAGCCCAGTCCCCATGGTGATCCCAATCGGCGCTGAAGAAAACTTCACCGGCGTGGTTGACCTGATCAAAATGAAGGCCATCATCTGGGACGAAGCGTCTCAGGGTATGTTGTTTGATTACAAAGAAATTCCAGCCGAATTGGTGGAGGTGGCCAAAGTATGGCGTGAAAAGATGGTCGAAGCCGCTGCTGAAGCCTCTGAAGAATTCATGAACAAGTACCTTGAAGAAGGCGACTTGTCTGAAGATGAAATCAAGCTTGGCATCCGTACACGTACGATCGCCAGCGAGATTCAGCCCATGTACTGCGGCTCGGCATTCAAGAACAAAGGCGTGCAGCGTATGCTGGACGCGGTGATTGAATTCATGCCTTCACCGGTGGACATTCCTCCCGTCAAAGGCATGGACGACGATGAAAATCCAGTCGTCCGCCAAGCCAGCGACACCGAGAAATTCTCGGCTCTGGCATTCAAACTGATGACCGACCCGTTTGTCGGCCAGTTGACCTTTGTGCGCGTCTACTCAGGCGTTTTGAACAAGGGTGACAGCGTTTACAACCCGATTCGCGGCAAGAAAGAGCGCATCGGACGTATCGTGCAAATGCACGCCAACAACCGCGAAGAAGTCAGCGAAATTCGCGCTGGCGACATTGCCGCTTGCGTCGGTTTGAAAGACGTGACCACGGGCGAGACTTTGTGTGATCCAACCGCGATCATCATGCTGGAGCGCATGGTGTTCCCTGAGCCCGTGATTACACAGGCCGTGGAACCCAAGACCAAGGTTGACCAGGAAAAAATGGGTATTGCCTTGCAGCGTTTGGCTCAAGAAGATCCTTCGTTCCGCGTCAAGACCGACGAAGAGTCTGGCCAGACTCTGATCGCTGGTATGGGTGAGTTGCATTTGGAAATTATTGTTGACCGCATGAAGCGCGAGTTTGGCGTTGAAGCCAACGTGGGCAAGCCACAAGTGTCTTACCGCGAAACAATCCGCAAAACTGTGGAAGACGCCGAAGGCAAGTTCGTGCGCCAATCCGGTGGTAAGGGTCAGTACGGCCACGTGGTGTTGAAGATCGAACCCAATGAGCCCGGTAAAGGCATTGAGTTTGTCGACGCCATCAAGGGTGGTACGGTTCCTCGCGAGTACATTCCTGCTGTCGAAAAAGGCATCAACGAAGCGGTTACTCAAGGCGTTTTGGCTGGTTACCCCGTCGTTGACGTCAAGGTGACACTGCATTTCGGTTCATACCATGACGTGGACTCGAACGAGCTCGCGTTCAAGATGGCTGCCATTTTCGGATTCAAGGAAGGCTGCCGTAAAGCAAACCCCGTGATTCTGGAGCCCATGATGGCTGTCGAAGTGGAAACCCCAGAAGACTACGCTGGTAACGTGATGGGCGACTTGTCCTCACGTCGCGGCATGGTCCAGGGCATGGAAGACATGGTTGGTGGCGGTAAAGCCATCAAGGCAGAAGTTCCGTTGTCCGAGATGTTTGGTTACTCGACTACCCTGCGCTCAATGTCGCAAGGTCGTGCAACCTACACGATGGAATTCAAACACTACTCGGAAGCTCCGCGCAATGTGTCTGAAGCCATCATGGCTGCTCGCGCAAAATAATTTAAAGCTGTCTGCGACGGTGTGCCGCCCTGTTCCCGTGCGGGGCGAACCAGCAACATCGTGCAAACATTAAACCTCTACACGGGAATTTGCTCTTTGGAGAATTGAAAATGGGAAAAGAAAAATTCGCGCGTACCAAGCCCCACGTCAACGTGGGCACCATCGGTCACGTTGACCACGGTAAAACAACGCTGACAGCGGCCATCACCACGGTGTTGGCGGCA
>JBBKVN010000451.1:0-5373 GCA_037968455.1 Rhodoferax sp. | reverse complement strand
TTGGGTTGGCCGGGCAGGTTGATGATCAGCGACTGGTCGCGAATCACAGCCACTTGACGCGACAAGATCGCAGTTGGCACAAATTTCAGGCTGATCTGGCGCATTTGCTCACCAAAACCAGGCATTTCCTTGTGCGCAATGGCCAGCGTGGCTTCCGGCGTCACATCACGCAAGGCAGGGCCCGTGCCGCCGGTGGTCAGTACCAGTGAGCAACCGGCGTCCACCAGGGCCACCAGCGCGGCGCTGATGGCGGCCTGCTCGTCAGGAATCAGGCGGGGCTCAAATTGCAGCGGGTTTTTCAGGGCGCGTGTCAGCCAGTCTTGCAATGCAGGCAGGCCTTTGTCGACGTAAACACCGCTGGAGGCCCGGTCACTGATGGACACAATGCCAACTTTGACTGCATCCAAGCTGGTTGCTGCTGCGTCGATCATGATGCGTCTTCCTCGTCGTCAACCTCCGGAGTGGTCGCATGGGTTGGGGCACCAGGTTTCTCGGCCTTGTTCAACTGCTCACGCACGATTTGAAAAATGTCGCGGTAGGCGCGGCCATGGCGAACGGCTTCGCCGGGCTTCTCGGGAACGGCATCTTTGCGGGCCTGACGAATCAGGGCACGTAGTTGCTGGCTGTCGGTGTCTGGGCACTGAATGATCCACTCGCCAAAGGCGTCGTCGTTGCCCATCAGGCGGTCACGCCAGCTTTCTGACAGGTGCAGAACAAGGTTTTCGTGTGCCGAGCCGCTGTGCTGCTCGGTGAGCGCAATGCGAATCGATTGAATCACGTCGGGCTCAATCTTGCGCATCAGCTTGCCGATGAATTGCATCTGACGGCGCTTGCCTTCGAAATTGGTGATGCGTTTCGCCTCCGCTATCGCGTCTTTGAGCTTGTCTGTCAAATCCAGACGGGCCATCAAATCAGTCCGCAGCGCCAGCAAGTCTTCCCCAAGCTTCTGGAGCTCATCGCTTTCGCGTTTGAGGTCGGTTCGACTCTGATCGTCTGTGCCTTTGAGTTCGGCCTTGAGTTCGATATCGCGATCGCTGCCTTCGGCAACGAATTCACCGCGAACGAAATAGCCTTTTTTGAATTTGCGTGACATGGTAGGGGAGTTGAGAGAGGGGCGCGGCAGGGTGCGCGCTTAGCCAAGTATCATAGCCTCCGATATGAAGAAATCCAATACGCCCCTCGCCCAGCCCGCCGCTGACAACGGCTTTAGCTATAGCCGCCCATTTTTTGAGGACCTGGTGGACACCGCCTTGGCCCATGCCAAAAAACTCGGTGCCTCCGATGCCGGGGCCGAGGCCTCTGAAGGTTGTGGCCTGAGTGTGTCCGTTCGCAAGGGTGAGCTGGAGAATGTGGAGCGCAACCGTGACAAGTCGCTTGGCGTCACGGTTTACGTGGGCAAGCGCCGCGGCAATGCCAGTACTTCCGATTTCTCCAAGGCCGCCATTCACCAAACCGTGCAGGCGGCGTACGACATTGCCCGCTTCACCGCAGAAGATCCCTTCGCCGCCTTGCCTGATGCAAAGGACATCGCCCAGCCATCCAAGCAACGCACGAATCTGGAATTGTTCTTCCCTTGGGCGATTGACAGCGCGCAAGCAGCCCAGCTGGCCTTGGTGGCTGAAGCGGCCGCATTGAATGTGGACAAGCGCATCACCAACAGCGAGGGCGCCAGCGTCTCAGCCCAGCAATCCCACTTTTTTTCTGCCCACACCAATGGTTTTCGGGGCGGCTACGCCAGCTCGCGCCACGGTATGTCCGTCTCGCCGATTGCCGGCAAGGGCAACGACATGCAGCGCGACGCTTGGTACAGCTCCATGCGCTGCGCGGATGATCTGGCCTCTCCTGAGGCCGTGGGCCGTTACGCGGCCGAGCGGGCTTTGAGCCGTTTGAAGGCCCGCAAGATTGCCACCACAGAATGCCCGGTGTTGTTTGAGTCGCCCTTGGCGGCCGGTTTGCTGGGCTCGTTCGTGCAAGCCATCAGCGGTGGTGCGCTGTACCGCAAGAGTTCCTTTTTGCTCGATTCGTTGGGCAAGCAAGTGCTGCCTAAGCACATTGACATTCTGGAAGACCCGTTTGTGAAGCGCGGCAAAGGCAGCTCGCCGTTTGACGATGAGGGTGTCAAAGTCAAAGCCCGCCAGGTGGTGGAAGCGGGTTGCGTGCAGGGCTACTTTTTGAGCAGCTATTCGGCGCGCAAGTTGGGCATGAAAACTACCGGCAATGCCGGCGGCTCACACAACCTGACGCTGACATCGCGCCTGACCCGCGCAGGGGACGACTTGGATGCCATGCTGAAAAAGCTCGGAACTGGCTTGTTCGTGACGGAATTGATGGGCAGTGGCGTAAATTACGTCACGGGCGATTACTCACGCGGCGCCAGCGGCTTCTGGGTCGAGAACGGATGCATTGCCTTCCCGGTGCATGAGATCACCATCGCCGGCAATATGAAAGCCATGCTGAAAGGCATCAAGGCGGTGGGGGCCGACACCTACAACTACGGTTCTAAAGCCGTAGGCTCCATTTTGGTGAATCGCATGAAGGTGGCAGGAAGCTGATCCACAGTCGATGAGCTTGCGGTGAAGCCGCGGCTAATTTTTTTAATCAAAAGCGCGCGCTGGCAATGTACTAGTGCGCCTTGCCAGGGATGGATGATGTCAAGTAGAAAATCAACGTGGGTGCATAGCCTGATACTTGTGGCAGGGTTCGGGTTGTGGGGCACTCAAACGGTCCTGGCGGCCGACGATGCCACCCGGCTGCACCCGTGGCAAATGGCGGTTAAACCGGGCGCTGCCCAAGCGTATTTCACCAACCTGAAAGAAGGTGACGAAATACAGATGCCATTCGTGGTCCATTTTGGACTGTCACAAGGGTGGGGGTTGGCGCCGATAGTTGCGCCTGCGACGGGTAAAAGTGGGCATCACCATTTGTTGATTAACCGTGATCTACCGATGGATTTCAAGCAGCCACTGCCCTTCAATGATCAGTACATTCACTTTGGCAAGGGGCAGATGGAGTCCACGCTCAATCTGGCGCCAGGCAACTACACCTTGCGAATGCTGTTGGCGAACGACAAGCATTTGCCGCATTTTGTTTACAGTAAGCCTCTCAAAATCAAGGTGGTTCAGCAGCAGGGCAAGACGGCAACCCCGGTAACGACGAAGCCGGCCATTTCCCTGACCCTCAGCGAAGGTCCGCTGGCCTCACCCTTTCGGGTGCTTTTTCATGCGTCGAACCTGAATGTTGGCCACGTCGCGCAGAACGTTGCCGAAACGGGGCACTTTCGCCTGTCTTTGACGCCATTGGCGGGTGGCAAGCCTGCTGAATTCGATTTTGTTAACGGCGAAACCGAGGTTTGGCTGCAGCCCCCGTCTGGAGACTACAAGCTATCGTTGTCCTTTGCAGACAACACTCAACCGGGAAAGTACCTCGCTGAGGCGGTGGGCACCACCATCAGCGTCAAGTAGCGAGTCTAGCCGGCGAGTGCGGCTTTGACGGCGGCTGAGACTTGGCCCATGTCGGCTTTGCCGGCCAACTGGGTTTTCACGGCGCCCATCACTTTGCCCATGTCGCCGGGACCGGTGGCGCCGAGTTGATTGACGATGGCCTGCACCGCTTCGGCCACTTCCACAGCGCTCATGCGTTGGGGCAGGTAGACCTCGAGTACCTTGATCTCAGCCGCTTCCTTGTCGGCCAAATCCATGCGCTCGGCCAGGGTGAAGGCAGCAATGGAATCCTTGCGCTGCTTGATGAGCTTGTCCACGATGGCGATCATCATGGGGTCGTCAATCTCCACCCGCTCATCCACTTCCTTTTGCTTGGCAGCGGCCAGCAGCAGGCGGATCGTACCCAAGCGCTCGCTGTCTTTGGCACGCATGGCGTTTTTCATGTCTTCGGTGATCTGGTCTTTGAGTGACATTGCAGTGTTCCTTATGGGTGTCGATTTGAAAAAATGAGGGCGTAAAAAAAGCCCACCTGAGCGTCCCCGGTGAGCTTTTTTTTGTGCCGTGAAGGCGTACTTTTTAGTACATCTTCTTGGGCAACTGCATGGCGCGGATGCGCTTGTAGTTGCGTTTGACAGCAGCAGCCTTCTTGCGCTTGCGCTCAGCTGTTGGCTTTTCATAGAACTCGCGTGCGCGCAAGTCAGTCAACAGGCCCAATTTTTCAATGGTGCGCTTGAAGCGGCGAAGGGCGACGTCAAAGGGTTCGTTTTCTTTTACACGGACAGTTGTCATTACGTAATGTGATCCAAATTGTGCCGACGATGGTCGCGTGGGGAGATCGAGCCCCACACGCCGCGTTCGGCGATTTTTCCCGCTTAAAAGTTGATCAGGCAGCGGGAGTTTGCCAGCAAAGCCTAGGATTATAGCGTTTTCCTAGATCGATTCCTAGCGGTCTCAGCTATTTTAAGCGGAGGGAAGCAGTTTGGCCGCGAGTCCCTGCGCGCAGGCAAAGCCACTGGCCCAAGCCCATTGAAAGTTGTAGCCACCCAACCACCCCGTCACGTCCACGACCTCGCCAATGAAATACAAACCGCTTTGGCGGGATTCCATGGTTTGGCTGGACAGCGCCACGGTGTCGACCCCCCCGGCGGTCACTTCGGCTTTTTTGTAGCCTTCGGTGCCGGTGGGGGTGAGTTCCCAGCGGCTCAGGCGCTCGGCCAGGGCGTTGAGGGATTTGTCGGTGGCCTCATTCACGGGGCGGGCCCAGTTGTGGCCCAAGGCTGCGCCTTGATCCACCCAGGTGTCGGCCAGCCGAGACGGAACGAGGCCGGCCAGTTCGTTGGCAATCAGCTTGCGGGAGGTGGCTTTGGCTGCGTTCAGGTGCTCGGCGATGTCCACCTCGGGCGCCAGGTTCAGTCGAATGGGGGTGTCGGGCTGCCAGTAGCTCGATATTTGCAACACGCCGGGGCCACTCAAACCCCGGTGGGTGAAGAGAAGGTCTTCTGCAAACGTGATGCTGGTCTTCTTGCTGCCCGTGGTAATTTTGACGGGTAAGGACAGACCGGACAGCTGCGCGAAGGGTGCCCAAGCATCCGCATCAAATGTGAGCGGCACCAAGGCCGGGCGGGGCGTGACAACGGGAATGTCGAATTGGCGGGCGACGCGGTAGCCCCAATCGGTGGCACCGATCTTGGGGATCGACAAGCCGCCACTGGCAATGACGACAGCGCCGCAATGCACGGCGCCTTGGTCACTATCGATTTCATAGCTGCTTGCGCATTCTGCATAAGGGGTAGAGGCCAAAAACCTGATGTTTTTGACGGCGCAAGGTTGCCAGCGAGTGACGCCGCCTGCAGCACATTCGGCCAGCAGCATGGTGATGAGGTCTTCGGCCGAGTGATCGCAAAACAACTGGCCTTTGTGTTTTTCGTGGAAC
>JBBKVN010000450.1:0-3206 GCA_037968455.1 Rhodoferax sp. | reverse complement strand
TGGGCGAACGGGTGGGCCTGTCCACCACACCGTGCTGGAAACGGGTGAAGCGACTGGAGGACGAGGGTTTTATCACCCAGCGAGTCGCCATCGTGGACCGCAAAAAAGTGGGCCTGCCCGTGATCGTGTTTGTGAGCGTGCGCACCTCGCAACACGACGAAGCCTGGCTCGCGAAATTTACCGCGGCCGTCACCTCCATGCCTGAGGTGCTGGAACTGCACCGCATGAGCGGCGACGTGGACTATCTGCTCAAAGTCGCCACCACGAGCATCGACGGTTTTGATCGCTTCTACAAAAAACTCATTCAGCTTGGCCCCTTGACTGGCGTCTCCTCCGCCTTCTCCATGGAGCAAATCAAGAACACCACCGCCCTGCCCCTGGACTTGCCGGGGCGGGTGGGATGAGGTCACTTGGTCTGACCAAGCAACGGGACTCATCCATAATGATTGCTCCGGCCCCGACCCAATGCATAAACTGCATGCCCGCACTTTTCCGGGTAGGCCGGTTGACACACCGCATACGAATCCATGTCCGCCAAGCATCCTGCCGCAGAAGATCGCCCCACACCGACGACGTCCGTTGAGGCGGCGGCTGTGAGCCGATTGTCGGATCCGGAGGCGGTTTTGCCGCCCACGCCTGAGTTGCTCCAGGCCATTGTTGACACCGCGCCTATTGGCATTTTCTGGAAAGACACGCAGTCCCGCTACCTCGGCGGCAACTTGGTGTTTGCCCGCGACTCGGGATTGGCCAGCGTGCAAGAGATCGTTGGCCGGGACGACGAGGCATTGACGTGGGCCAACCAAGCGCAGAAATTCCGGGCCGACGACCAATCGGTGATGCAGGGCAACTCAGCCAAACTCGACTACGAGGAATATTTCACATCCCCCACCGGCGTGCCGGCTTGGTTTAGCACGTCGAAGGTGCCTTTGCACAATGCAGTGGGCGAGGTGGTTGGGTTGCTGGGCATCTACCAGGACATCACCACACGCAAGCAGGCTGAGCACACATTGTTGGCAGCTCAGCAGCAGTTTCGCGACTTGGTCGATTCGACCGCCGGTATTGTCTGGGAGGCGGATGCCACCACTTTTCGCTTCAACTTTGTCAGCAAGGAGGCAGAGCGACTGCTGGGCTTCACCATCGATGAGTGGCAAATTCCCGGGTTTTGGGTCCAACACCTGCACCCGGACGACAAGTCCTGGGCGCCGGAGTATTGCGCCTCTTGTACCGGGCGCCTGGAGGCCCACGATTTTGAATACCGTTTCATCGCCAAAGACGGCCGCACCGTGTGGCTACACGACATCGTGAAGGTGGTCGCCGTGGACGGCCAGCCACGCTGGTTGCGCGGCGTGATGGTGGACATCACAGAACGCAAGCAGATTGAAGCCAAGCTGAAGCTGGCGGCCAGCGTGTTCACCCACGCCGGCGAGGGAATCGTCATCTCCGACGCCAATGGCCGGATTGTGGAACTTAACGACACTTTCACAGACATCACAGGCTATAGCCGTGACGAGGCCATGGGGCAATCCACCGAAATCCTCAGATCTGAGCGCCATGACGACGAGTTTTTCGCATCCATCTGGCGCCAAGTGCACCGCCAAGGCCACTGGCGGGGAGAAATCTGGAACAGACGAAAAAACGGCGACGTCTATCCTCAAAGGACAACGCTCAGCGCGGTGCTTGACGAGAACGGCCTGGCGCAAAACTATGTCGCTCTGTTTTCAGACATTACTGCCCTCAAACAGCACCAGAGCGAGCTCGAGCGTGTGGCCCACTACGACAATTTAACCGGCCTGCCCAACCGGCTTCTGTTGGCCGACCGATTGAGCCACGCCATGGTGCAGTGCCAGCGCCAGAAATGCACACTGGCGGTGGTCTACCTGGATTTGGACAACATCAAAGAGGTTAACGACCAACACGGACATGCGGCCGGCGACGCCCTGTTGATTGAGGTGTCGCGTCGCATGAAAGCCGCCCTGCGAGAGGGCGACACCCTGGCACGCCTGGGGGGTGACGAGTTTGTGGCCGTGTTGGGCAACCTGTCTGGGCCTGACGATGGCATTCCCGTGCTGGAGCGCCTGCTGCAAGCGGCAGCGGTGCCCGTGGTGATCGCGACCACGCTTGACACCAACAACGAGACGGACCAGATCATTGTTCGCGTATCCGCCAGCATGGGCGTGACCTTCTACCCGCAGGATCCGGTGGATGCCGATCAACTGATGCGCCATGCCGACCAAGCCATGTACGCCGCCAAACAAGGGGGGAAAAACCGCTACCAGTTGTTCGACGTCGCACAAGACGTGGCCATTCAATCTCGCCGGGAAGGGCTCCAAAACATTCGCTCCGCGCTGGACCGCAGTGAGTTCGTTTTGCACTACCAACCCAAAGTCAACATGCAGTCCGGCGTTGTCACCGGCGTGGAAGCGCTGATTCGCTGGCAACACCCCGAACAAGGTCTGCTGCCGCCTGCCGCGTTTCTGCCGCTGCTGGCCGACCACCCCATCAGCATAGAGGTCGGCGAATGGGTGATTGACACCGCACTGAGTCAAGCCAGCGTCTGGCTTGCACAAGGACTGGACCTGAGAGTCAGCGTGAACCTGGATGCGTCCCAATTGCAGCAGGCCGGGTTTGCCGAACGCCTGAACGAAATTTTGACCAGGCACCCGGACGTGCCCCCTCAGCGCCTCGGCCTTGAGGTGCTGGAATCCAGCGCGCTGGAGGATTACGACCGGGTCTGCACCGCCATGCACGCTTGCCATGCCTTGGGCGTGAGCTTTGCATTGGACGACTTTGGCACCGGTTACTCCTCCCTCACCTACCTTAAACGCCTGCCCGCCCATACCCTGAAAATTGACCAAACCTTTGTGCGGGACATGCTGGACGACCCCAGCGACATGGCCATTGTGAAAGGTGTGATTGGCCTGGCGCAAGCCTTTGGGCGCAACGTGGTGGCCGAAGGGGTTGAGACGGCCGCCCACGGCCAAGCGCTTCTGTCGCTGGGCTGCTTAATGGCCCAGGGCTATGGCATTGCCCGCCCCATGCCACCCGACCAAATTCCCGCCTGGGTGGCCCAGTGGGAGGCCAAGGCGATTTGGACGGCTTGAGATCAAGCCTTGTCTGGACCTGCATTAGAATTCCATCCCGTCAGGAGAGAGCTTTCCCAGAGAAGGCCGCCGAAGGCGCAGAACGGCTGATTACAGCGGTTTGAA
>JBBKVN010000449.1:0-5294 GCA_037968455.1 Rhodoferax sp. | reverse complement strand
AGGTCGATTTGCGACATCAGCCCGCAGAGATAGACCTCACGGCGCAAGTTTTCGCTTTCGCCAGCGTCCATCAGCTGCTCCATCAGGCTGGCCCGCATGACCAGCGCCGTGCGCGGCGGTTGCAGGTTCAGGTCGCTGGTACCACGAGGCAATTGGGTGAGCAGCCAGGCGCGCAGCTTGCTCAAGCCCAGCACCATCAGTCCATGGCGCAATGACTCGATCTCTGTGCGCAGGCCCACCGCCGCTGAGTTGGCGTAGCGCAGAAAGCGGTAGGCCAGCGTGGGCTCCTCGCTCACCATTTGTTCAACGCGTTCGACCGATTCGTCTGCGGAGATGGCTTGAACCAATGCGGCAATGGCGCGCTGGCTGGGCTGCATTTGCTGGTTGCGGTAGCCGTGCAAGACGTCCTCCACCGGCCAGCCGGCTACGCCCCAGGCATCTTGCTCATCCAGACAATGCTCCACCAGTGCCCGGCTGGCCACCGACTCATACAAATAGCCCGGCACCACGGGGCTGTCCAAGTGGCGGGCTGAGACACCCGAGTCGCCGTTGTGCCGACGCAGCGAGGCACGCAAACCGGTCAGTGCTTCTTCGGGAGTCAGGGTCACCAGAGGGCGAGTGAAGCAGGCCGCCAAAGACGTACTGGGCCAGGTGCCCGGTTCACCCCGCCACACCAATGACACGCCACGCTGATGGGCCTGAAACAGGCGTTCTATCAAACTCGCGTCGTGCAGGTGCGTGTCTTGCACCTCAATCCAGGGGCTGGTTGGCTTTGCATGGGTGAGTAATTCACCCAGCAACTCTGGGGTGGTGGGTGAGAGCAGTAGTTGGGGCGCCTGGTCTGACCAGGCCTCGCCGATGGACTGAAGCAGTTGCGGCGTATCGATCCGTTTGCCTTCTTCTGCGGCCAAAAACAGTTGAACACCGGCCACTTGGCGCAGGGCGTTCCAGATCAGCTGGTAACCCAGAGCCACTTGGCCCAGCGCAGCGTTGCTCATGGCTTAGCTGATGTAGTTGAACAGCGACAGCTTTTGAATCTGCGCGTAAGACTGCAGGGCCGCCTGATAGCCCGTCTGCTGGTTCTGGAAGTTGGAGATCCCCTTAATCATGTCCAGGTCCTCGGCACGGGAACGTTCGACCTCCATCTGGATGGAGCGCTTGTCCTGGTTGTCGCTGATGCGGTCGGCCCGGTTGAGCAACTCGCCGGCCTGGCCGCGCACTGCCGAGATGCGGTTCATGCCGATGTCCAAGTTCTTCAGCCCCTGACTGATGGCCTGGCTGGCCCCGCCGCTGGACGTGGCGCCGCCAATGTCCCGAATCGCGTCGTCCATCACGCTGAAAATGCTGGGGCTGGGTTTAACGGTGATGGATTCACCCGCACCTGGCGTACCCGTGATTGTCAGGCTTATGCCTGGAATTCCGGTCACAGGCATGGCGCCCGTGGCATAGCTGGGAACCGCTATGGAAGTGGCTGCGGCCGGCGGAACGGATAGGTCGTAGGTGGCCGTGCTGGTCGTGGCGGGGCTGGGATCAGGCGTGACGACGATGTTGCTGATGGTGTACGTGTTGCTGTTGATCAGGGCCGGGTTGGTCACAGTGATTCCCTCGGAGCGCAGCGGCGAGGTGCCAGGGTTGACGGTGACGTTGTAGGCAGCATCACGTGCGCCTTGCAGCATGAAGGCACTGTCGCCGTCCAGAGAAAACGCGATACCGACCTCGCTACTCCGGCTCTGGCCGGGCAGGCCGTTGAAGGTGTAGTCAGGCGTACCCGCATTGGGGCCAACAAAGGGTTTGACCGCGCTGCCCAAGGCGCCGAACAGGGGTTGACCGTTGGTGTCGGTTCGGTTGGACAGGGCCAGGACTTGATCCCGCAACCCCGTCAACTCCACCGCAACCATTTTGCGTTCACTGTCGCCGAAACTACCGTTGCCGGCGCTCACCAGCAGTTCCCGAAAGCGTTGTAGCGCCTCGGTTACATCGCCCAGTGCACTCTCGGCTTGGACGATGGAGGTGCGTTGCGCCTCGAGCGCGCGCTGGTCGGTGGCAATGCGGCCAATACGGTTCAATGCCCGCTCGGCCTGGGCTGCACTGGTAGGGTCGTCGCTGGCTCGAACCACGCGCTTGCCAGAGGTGAGGTTTTCCTGCGCGCTGGCGAGATTGCCCTGACGCGTCATGAGGTTGCGCTGGGCGTTGTCGTAGGTGTTGGCTGACCCGGTCCGGGAAAATGAATTAACTGACATGGTGCATCCTCCTGCTTAGTGCAACCTTAGCGGCCCAAGCTTTGAATCAGGGTGTCAAAAATGCCTTGTGCGATCTGGATCATCTTGGCCGAGGCTTGGTAAGCCTGTTGAAACTGTAGCAACTTGGCCGCCTCTTCGTCCAAGTTAACCCCAGCGACCGAGGTGCGATCTCGCTCTAGGTTGGTTGCGATAGTGGTGGACACCTCGGCGGCGAACGTAGCCCCTTGGCCTCTAACGCCGATTTGTGCGATCAGGCCCGCATATCCGTCGGTCAAAGCTGCTCCATCGAACATTGCAAGATCGCGCAAACTCATCATGGCATTGGCGTTGCTGGCGTTGAGGCTGCGAAAACTTGCGGGCTGCGGACCTATCGCGATGGTGTCGCCAGCTTGAGGAACACCTTTGAGAGTGATCGACCAGCTAGGCGTGACTGGCGCGGAGTCAATAGGTACACCGGTTGTGAACGGGTAGGTCGCTGCACCTGTATCCGAGCGCGTGTAACTTCCGAGGCCATCAAACGTGAGTGTGATCGATGTTGGTGCGGCGGCCGACCGCGCGATCAAGCTATCAACCACGAGCGAGCCACTGTTGGCGCTGCCGGCGCTGGCCGCGACTGGACTTGCCACTGCAAGCGCCCGGGGGGAGGCAAACTCACGACTCACGCTGCTGGCAGAGGTGCTGAAGGGTTTAATCAGAAAGCGGTCTCCTGCCACCGGCGTTCCCGAGGGCATGGAAATGCTCAGTCCATCCAGCGTGGCCAAAACGGGTGCAGCCGTCGCAGGTGTTTGAGGAAATGCGGTCACCATCCCGTCGGAGCGACGAGTGATACTGCCAGTCGACGCGGTCACAAAATTGACCTCGTAGTCGGAGGCCGAAAATTGAGTGGCATCGTCGATCGACAGCGTGAGGGTGGCCGTCCCCAAGTTGGGCGCTGCAGGCGCGGTGGGAGTCAACACATTCTTTGCGCCGAATGCAATCGGCGTAAAAAGGTTGGCACCTGGATTGCCATCCATGTCGAGTCCCAGCGCATGCTGGTCATTCATGCTGGTCGTGACCGCCAGTGTCATTCTCCCCAGCAAATTTCGCCCTTCGACCAAGTCGGTATTCTGAAACCGAAGTAATCCGGAAACCGAGCCACCGCCCAAAGTGTTTTCGTCGAGCGTGACAGAAAATCCGTTTCGGGAAACAGCCAGCTTGCTTTTCAGTGGATCACCATAGTCGTCTTTGACGATCGACACGGTGGCCGCCATCGTGCCCAATACCAACGGTTGACTGCCGCCAATGAATACACTTATCGAGCCGTCTGACGCCGCCAGCGAGGTTGTTTGAACGTACTGATTGAGATCTCGAACCAGCTGATCGCGTTGATCCAAAAGATCATTTGGAGGTTGGCCAGCTCCTTGGGCTCGAATGATTTTTTCATTGACCTGACTGATGCTCACAGCCAAAGTGTTGATGACGTTAGCTTTTTGACCAAGCTCTTGGGATATTCCAAGCTGAAGATCGTCCAAGTTTTGTGCTGTTGTGCGAATTCGCGCGGCCGTTTCGTCCACCCGAGTCAGAACTACTGTCCGTGCGGTGAGGTCGGTGGGGGAGCTTGCAACATCAGAGAACGCGTTGAGCATGTCATTGATGGAGGCACCCAGACCGGTACTTCCACCTGGGAACAGGTTCTCGAGCTGTCTAAGTTTGTCGGCGCGGATAACGTCTGCAGACTGGGCGGCCCCCGCCATCGTGGCCTGCGCTGTCAGAAACTCACTGTAATTGCGCTGGATGGTTTGTACCGTGACGCCCTTGCCCACATAGCCGCCAGGTCCTTGAGTGCCCTGGACGGTTTGCAGAATAACCGACTGGCGTGAGTAGCCAGGCGTGTTGACGTTCGCAATGTTGTGGCCGGCTGTTTGCAGTGCGACCTGGTTGGCCTGCAAGGCGTGCATGCCGACACTGAGAAGGCCGCTCATGCGTTACCTTGCGACGCCTGGGCGTTTTGCTGCTGAATGCGCAGGGTTGAGTTGATGGCGCGGCTGAGCTTGGCGGCGTACTCGGGGTCCGTGGCGTAGCCCGCTTTTTGCAGGCCGGTGGCAAAGGCGTGGGCCGAGTCGGTTTGTTGGCTCACCTGGGCGTAGCGGGGCGACTGGGTAATCAGGCGGGCATAGTCCTTGAACGAGTCCTCATAGGAGTCATAGGCGCGGAACTTGGCCACTGTTTTTTGGGCGACACCGTTCACATATTCGGTGGTGGTGATTTCGGCTACTTTGCCAGTCCACCCGCCCGTGGCCTTGATGCCAAACAGGTTGAACGACGGAGCACCGTTGGCGTGTTTGATTTCGTGGCGACCCCAGCCCGTTTCGTGACCGGCTTGCCCCAGCATAAAACCAGAAGGCAGGCCGCTGCTCTGCTCCACCCGGGCAGCGGCGTCGGCGTGTTGTTGGACAAAGCTGCTTTGGGTCGGGGTGGTGCGAATGGGCTCGGCATTGGCATTGGCCGCATAAGCGGCGACTGACGTGGCCTGGCTGCGGGCGCTGATGGGGCGGGCTGCGCCGCCGCTGACCAGGGCGCTAGGGTCCAGTGTCGCCCCGCCCATTTGCCGGGAGAGTTGCTGGGCAATCAAATCGGACAGACCGCCGGCCTGGCCGGACATCTGAACCGCAAACTGCTGGTCCAGCAGATCGGTGCCCAGATCGCTGCCGGGGTTGTCAGTCATGCCTGACTTCATGGTGGCTTCGCGCATGCTTTTGAGCAACTCCCGCATGAACAGGGACTCAAACTGTTTGGCCGTTTCCTTGATGGCATCGGGCGTGTTTTTACCGGCTTGAAGCTTCAAGCTGTTGAGCGAGCGGGCGTCAAACGCCAGCGCGTTGGAGGTTGATGGAAGTTGACCATAGGCCATCAGATCACCTCCAGCTCCGCATTCAAGGCGCCAGCGGCCTTGATGGCTTGCAAAATGGACAAGAGGTCCTGGGGCGTTGCTCCCAGAGAATTCAAGGCGCGCACCACGTCAGCCAGTTGTGTGGCTGCGGGCAACTGGATCAGCATGCCGGGCTCTTGGCGAAT
>JBBKVN010000448.1:0-6398 GCA_037968455.1 Rhodoferax sp. | reverse complement strand
TGGGACTGTTTCATGGCATATTTGAAATAGCCTTTGTGCTCCATGGCCGCAGCCAGCACCTGCGCTGAGGGCGTGGTTTCCGGGTGGTCAATGCGGGTGCGAAGGCTGGCCAGTGTGGTGGCATAGTTGCTGCCACCGTAGGCGGCATCCAGCATCTCGGCAAACGGCTGCATGTCGTCAAACAGGGCGTGCGCAATGGGGCGAAACGGTTGTTCGCGGTTGTGCACCAGCAGGTTCAAGTCGGGTTGCCGGCCGTAGTTGACGATGCGGGACTTGTTCTCTTCGTTCTCGCCCTGCTCGCGGGCCGTGATGGGCGGGCTCTCGCGGAAAAGGCACATCAGCAAGAGCACGTCGGCAAACGTGCTTTGCTCAGGGGCGATGCCGATGTCCACAAAGGGATTCAAGTCGAACAGGCGCACCTCTACGTATTCCACGCCATATTTTTTCAACGCCAGGGCAGGGCGCTCATGGGCTTTGGCCACGCGCTTGGGGCGAATGCCAGCGTAAAACTCGTTTTCAATCTGCAACAGGTTGGCGTTGAGTTGTTTCCAGTGATCGCCGTCGCGCACGCCCAGCTCTTCGTAAAACGGGTCCGGCGTGCGAATTGCGGCTTCCAGCGCCTGGGTGTATTCGTCCAGCGAGTTAAAGCTTACGTGCAACTGGTCTTGGGCCCGGTTTTGGTAACCCAGGTCGCTCATTCGCAGGCTGGTGGCGTAGGGTCGAAACAGGGTGCCCGGCACCAGTTCCTGCAAGTCCGAGCTGCGGCCTTGCAAAAAGGACTTGCAAATGGCCGGAGATGCGCCAAACAAGTAGGGAATCAACCAGCCGTAGCGCAGGAAGTTGCGAATCAGGCCGAAATAGCGCTCGCTGATGAAGTCTTGCATGCTGCTCTTGTCGTCGCAGCAGGTTTTAAGCGCGTCCCAAAAAGCCTCGGGTAGCGACCAGTTGTAGTGCGCCCCGGCAATGGTCTGCATGTGGCGGCCATAGCGCAGGCCCAGGCCTTCTCGGTACGCGGCCTTCATCTTGGCGGAGTTGGAACTGCCGTAGTTGGCGATGGCGATGTCCTTGTCGTCGCCCACCACGCAGGGCATGGAGCCCGCCCACATGACTTCACCCTCCAATTGCTGGGCAGTGAAGCGGTGAATGTCTCGCAGAAAGTCCAGCGGGAATGCGGGGTCTTGCGAGGGCGGGGTGATGAACTCCAGCAGGGCTTCGGCGTAGTCGGTGGTGATCCAGGGGTGGGTCAACTTCGAGCCCAGCGCCAGCGGGTGAGGGGTTTTGGCCAACATGCCGTTGGCGTCAACACGCAAACATTCGCGCTCGTAGCCCCGGGTGATGCCGCGCAACACTTGGGCGGGCTCGTGGCTGGAAAACTGACGCACCGCGTCACAACAGGTGAACTTCAACATGAACGGGTCACTTCTTCTCTGTAAATCGGTCCGCAGTATGGCAGTTTTTGATTGGCAATGCCCGGTGCGGGGCAGGGGCTGTCTCCTGCGGTTAACCTCGTGGGTGATGGCACTGTCAGCGCCTGTCTGGCGGTTTTCCTGAATTTTCTGTAAGGGTTTTATGGCTGAATTTGATTTTGACTTGTTCGTGATCGGCGCCGGTAGCGGTGGCGTGCGCGCCGCACGCATGGCGGCCCAGCGTGGCGTGCGCGTCGCCGTGGCCGAGGCGGGCGGTACCGAGGGCCTGGGTGGCACCTGCGTGAATGTGGGCTGTATCCCCAAAAAGCTCTACAGCTACGCCGCTCACTTTGCGGAGAGTTTTGAAGAATCACACGGTTTTGGCTGGGAGGGCGCAGCCCCCAAGTTGAACTGGGCCACGCTCAAGGCCAACCGCCACGCAGAAATTTCCCGGCTCAATGGGGTCTACCTGAAGCTCTTGATCGGCGCCGGCGTCACAGTGCTCAATGGCTACGCCCAGCTGATCGATCACCACACGGTAGAGGTGAACTTGGGCGATGCGTCCACGCCTCAGCTTCAGCGGTTCAGTGCCAAACACATTCTGGTGGCAACCGGTGGCACGCCTTTTGTGCCGCATATGACAGGGCATGAGCATGTGCTCACATCGAACGATATGTTTGATCTTGACCCGTTTCCGGCGCGACTGGTCGTGGTCGGCGGTGGCTACATTGCCTGCGAGTTTGCGTCCATCTTCAACGGGCTGGGCTCAAAAGTGACCCAGCTTTACCGCAGCGAACAGGTGCTGCGCGGGTTTGACGATGAAGTGCGGCATTTTGTGGCTGCTGAGATGGTGAAGACGGGCGTTGATTTGCGCCTGAATGCCGGCGTGCTGGCCGTTCACAAAACGCCACAAGGGCTGGAAGTCATGCTGGAAGGCGGCGGCTCGGTCATGGCCGATGCCGTGCTGTACGCCACGGGGCGTGTCCCTAACGTCAACGGGCTGGGTTTGGAGCACGTGGGCGTGGGTCAGGCCGCTGACGGTGCGATCGTCGTCAATGACTCGTATCAGACCACCGTGCCTTCGGTTTTCGCGTTGGGCGACGTGACCTCGCGCGTGCAACTCACGCCGGTGGCACTGGGCGAGGCCATGGTGCTGGTGGATCATTTGTTTGGCCCGCAAGCCGGCAAGTCGCCCCGCAGTATGAGTTATGAGTTCATTCCCACGGCGGTGTTCACTCACCCCAATATTGGCACGGTGGGCCACGGTGAGGCGCAGGCGCGCAAGTTGTTTGGCGCAGTGACCGTGTTCCGAAGCGAGTTCAAGGCCCTCAAGCACACCTTGAGCGGCAGCACCGAGCGCACGCTGATGAAATTGATTGTGGAAGACGCCACGGACCGCGTGGTGGGCTTGCACATGGTGGGGCCAGACGCGGGCGAGGTGGTGCAAGGCTTTGCCGTGGCCATGAAGGCCGGGGCCACCAAGGCCATTTTTGACAGCACCATCGGCATTCACCCCACCGCCGCCGAAGAGTTTGTGACGATGCGTGAGCCGGTGGCACGCCCCGCCGCGGTTTGACAACAGAGACAATCCAGCCATGCCCCATTTACCTGCTTTTATTGCCCCTGCCCGATTCACCGATCCGGCGGCCGCCCTGGCGAAGGCCCGTGATATCTACGACGGCAGTATTGCCCACCTGCGCGAAGCCATGCAGCGCTTTGTCGCCGGCGAAGTGTTGCCCGGCCACGTGCGGGCTTGCTACCCGTTTGTGCGCGTTCAAACTGACACCGTGGCACGCAAAGGCCCACCCCCTGAAAGCGTGCAGCTGAGCTTTGGTTTTGTTGCCGGCCCAGGTCGTTTCGAAACCACTTTGAGCCGGCCCGACCTGTACGCCGACTACTACCTAGACCAGTTCACCCTGTTGTTGCAAAACCATGGGGTGGAACTGGAGGTGGGCACCAGCTCGCAACCGATTCCGGTGCATTTCTCGTTCGCCGAGAACGACCACATTGAAGGCAGCCTGAGCCTGGAGCGCCGCCAGTTGATGCGCGACGTGTTTGACCTGCCCGACCTGGCCGCCATGGACGACGGCATTGCCAATGGCACGCACCAGCCGGGTCCTGGCGAGGCACAACCGTTGTCATTGTTCACGGCACCCCGGGTGGACTATTCGCTGCACCGCCTGCGCCACTACACCGGCACGGCGCCTGAGCATTTTCAGAACTTTGTTTTGTTCACCAACTACCAGTTCTATATCGACGAGTTTGTGCGCCTGGGCCATGAAGCCATGGCCGACGCCAACAGCGAGTACATCGCCTTCATTGAGCCCGGCAACGTGGTCACCCGCAGGGTGGGAACGACCGGTGTGCCCAGTGACGAACTGGGCAAAGTGCCGCCACGTTTGCCTCAAATGCCGGGTTACCACTTGGTGCGGGCGGATCGCTGCGGCATCAGCATGGTCAACATTGGTGTGGGCCCGGCCAATGCGAAAACCATCACCGACCACATTGCGGTGCTGCGCCCCCATGCCTGGCTGATGCTGGGCCATTGCGCCGGCTTGCGCAACAGCCAGCAGTTGGGCGACTATGTGCTCGCCCACGCCTACGTGCGGGAAGACCATGTGCTGGACGAGGAACTGCCCTTGTGGGTGCCAATTCCAGCGCTGGCCGAGATTCAACAAGCGCTGGAAGCCGCGGTTTGTGACGTGACGCAGCTCAAAGGGTCTGAACTGAAAAGCATCATGCGCACCGGCACCGTGGCATCAACCGACAACCGCAATTGGGAACTGTTGCCCGACAACGGCCCGCAACGCCGATTCAGCCAAAGCCGCGCCGTGGCGCTGGACATGGAAAGCGCCACCATTGCCGCCAACGGCTTTCGCTTTCGGGTGCCCTACGGAACGCTTTTGTGTGTGAGCGACAAACCCCTGCACGGCGAAATCAAGCTACCCGGCATGGCCAATCACTTTTACCGTGAGCGCGTGGACCAGCACCTGCGCATTGGCATACGCGCGGTTGAGTTGTTAAGAGCCCAAGGCGTGGATCAACTCCACAGCCGCAAGCTGCGCAGCTTTGCCGAGGTGGCGTTCCAATAAGTTTCTCCACCGTGAGCCAGCCATTGTTTTCAGCCCAAGGGCTGACCAAGCGATATGGCGACGTTTGCGTGGTTGACGACTTGTCGTTTCAGATCGCGCCCGGTGAGTGCCTGGGCGTGATTGGCCCCAACGGCGCGGGTAAGACGACCACCATTCGCATGTGCCTCGGGCTCACGGCGCCCGATGGTGGAAGCATTCACGCCATGGGCGGCGAGATGCCGCGGGACGTGCTGGCGATCAAGGCGCAACTGGGCGTGGTGACGCAGTCCGACACCCTGGACCCCGACTTCAGCTGCGCCGAAAATCTGCTGGTCTATGGACGTTACTTTGGTATGAGAACAGCGCAGATTCAGGAGCGTATTCCCGCGCTGCTGGAGTTCGCATCGCTCTCGCACAAGGCGAAAGCCAAACCCGGCGAGTTGTCGGGCGGCATGAAGCGGCGTCTCAGCTTGGCGCGCGCGTTGGTCAACAACCCTCGGCTTTTGCTACTGGATGAGCCCACCACAGGGCTGGACCCACAGGCACGCCATCTGATGTGGGAGCGCCTTCAGTTGCTGTTGCAAGAAGGCAAGTCGATTCTGCTCACCACCCACTTCATGGACGAAGCCGAGCGCTTGTGCACGCGACTGCTGGTGCTGGACCATGGCCGAAAAATCGCCGAAGGGTCACCCCGCGATTTGATCAAAGCCTATTTGGAACCCGAGGTGGTGGAGGTGTATGGCGCAGGCGCACTGGCGCTGGTGAACTCACCTCTGAAATCGATGGCCGAACGGGTAGAGGTCAGTGGCGAAACCGTCTTCTTCTATACCCGTGATGCCCAGGCGCTGCTTCAATCCTTGGGCACGTATCCGCATCTGCGCACCCTTCATCGGCCTGCCAACCTTGAAGATTTGTTTCTCAAATTGACCGGCCGCCAAATTCGGGAGGACGCCTGACATGAGTGCTCGGCCCTCAACGATTCGGGCGCCAAGCGTGTGGCGGGCGCCTCAACTGTCGCTGCGATTCTGGCCGGTGTTCTTGCGCAACCTGCTGGTCTGGCGCAAGCTGGCGATTCCCAGCCTTGTGGGGAATATTGCCGAGCCATTGATGTGGCTGGTGGCCTTTGGCTACGGCATGGGCGCGTTGGTCGGTGAAGTGACTGTGAATGGAACGCCCGTTCCCTACATTCTTTTTCTCGCGAGTGGATCGGTGTGCATGAGTGCCATGCAGGCGGCCTCGTTTGAGGCGCTTTACTCCGCGTTCTCCCGCATGCATGTGCAGAAAACCTGGGACGGCATCATGAACGCGCCAGTGACGTTGGACGACGTGGTGTTGGCCGAGATGTTGTGGGCCGCCTTCAAGGCCCTGTTCACCGTGACGGCCATTCTGGGCGTGATCCTGGGCTTGGGCATCAGCTACAGCCCCAAGTTGCTCGTCGCCTGGCCGGTGTTGCTTGGTGTGGGTATCACTTTCAGTTGCATCGCTTTGATCTTCAATGCGCTGGCCAATGGCTACGATTTTTTTACCTACTATTTCACCTTGTTCCTCACGCCCATGATGTTTCTCAGCGGCATCTTCTTCCCGCTGGATCAACTGCCAGCTCTCGTGCGAGAGGTGGCCCAGTGGTTGCCCTTGACCAACGCGGTCGAGTTGGTGCGGCCGTTGTTCATGGACGAATGGCCAACGCGCCCGTTGCGCCACACCTTGGTGCTGCTGGGCTATGCCGTGGGCGGCTTCTGGCTGGCTTTGGCATTGACCCGAAGACGCTTCGCAAGATAGACCTTCAAAGCGAGGCCGCCCAGACGCCCTGCGCGGCCTTGATCATGTCGGCTGCTTTCTCGGCAATCATGATCACCGGTGCATTAGTGTTGCCACTTACGACACTGGGCATGATGGAGGCGTCCACTACACGCAAACCGTC
>JBBKVN010000447.1:0-2734 GCA_037968455.1 Rhodoferax sp. | reverse complement strand
CAGTTGGCGCTGCACGCCGCCTCTGACTCAGAAGACGAAGCCCAGCGCGCCACCGCCTGTGTGCTGGCGCACCTGAACGCCGGGCGAACGCCTGTCGGTTTGGTGGCGCAAGACCGGGTGCTGACTCGTCGGGTTCGTGCGTTGCTGGGCGAACGGGGCGTGCCCTTGCGGGACGAAACCGGCTGGAAGTTGTCCACCACCCGTTCCGCGGCGGCGCTGATGAGCCTGCTGCGCGCCGTGGTGTGGAACGCCTCGACCGACGTGGTGCTGGACTGGCTCAAAAATGCCTCTGCCTTCAATACGGAGGCCGTAGCCGCACTGGAAAACCGTTTGCGCCGCGACGCGATCCGCGATTGGCGCTCGGTTGGCAGCAAAGCCTCAACACTGCCGCAGATCAAGGTGCTGCGGGACGCCTTGCAGTCGGAGCGCACCCTGACGCAGTGGCTGATGGACTTGCGCAGCGCGCTGCAAGACGCGGGGCAATGGTTGGGCTTGAGTCGCGACCCGGCCGGGCAGGCGGTGCTGGAGGTGCTGCGTCTGCTACCCGGCGCGGAGCAGGAATTTGCCGACGTGAGCGAGCGCCTGAGTTTGAGCGAGTTCACCTCGTGGATCAGTCAGACGCTGGAGGACAAGAGCTTTGCTCCAGGCCACCCGCCCAATGCGCAGGTGGTCATCTTGCCAATGAGCCAGTTGCTGGGCCGGCCGCTGGCGGCGGTGGTGCTGCCGGGCTGTGACGAAGTGCGCTTTCCGGCGTCCCCCGAGCCGCCCGGCATGTGGACACCGGCACAACGCGTCTTGCTGGGCTTGCCTTCGCGGGAGACCCTGGCTGTGGCGACCCGCGCTGCCTGGCGCTACGCCTTGCGGTTTGAGCATCTGGACGTGTTGTGGCGCCTGAGCGAAGGCGGGGAGCACGTCATGCCCAGCGGTTTTGTGCAGGAGTTGCGTTTGCAGCACCTGGGGGAGGAGGGCGTTGACCCTTGCGAGTTGCGCACCCTTGTCGCGCAGGCCTGCGTCATGCCTTCGCCCAGCGGGGCGGCTTTGCCGGTGCTGAAACTGTCCAGCAGCAGTTATGAAGACTTGCGGCGCTGCCCCTACCGCTTTTTCGGCCTGCGCCAACTCAAGCTGCAGGACACGGATGAGCTGGATCAAGAGGTTGACAAGCGCGACTTTGGCAACTGGTTGCACGCCGTGCTGCACCACTTTCATGTGGCATTGAATGAGTCTCCAGCTCAAGAACATGAAGCGCGGGTAGCTATGATTAATATAGCGGCCGAAGAAGCCAGCAAGACCATGGGGCTGTCGCAGAGCGAGTTCCTGCCCTTTGCCTCGGCCTGGCCCCGGGTGCGCGCGGGCTATCTGGACTGGCTCACCGAGCATGAAGCCAGCGGTGCCGTGTTCCAGGGCGGAGAGGAATGGAAAGAGTTGCCGCTGGGTCCGTTGACGCTGGTCGGCAAGATCGACCGCGTGGACGCCATGGCCGACGGCCATGCCTGGGTGATGGACTACAAGACCGAGAACCGGGGCACCACCTTGCAGCGCGTCAAGACCGCGCTGGAAGACACCCAACTCGCGTTTTACGCCGCGCTCTTGCCCGACGACCAGTTGGCCGCCGCCTACGTCAACGTGGGTGAAAAAGATGGCACCAAAACAATTTCACAGGTGGATATTGTCGAGTTGCGGGATCACTTGATCGAAGGCATCTCCACCGACATGTCGCGCATCCGCGCGGGGGCGCCCATGCCCGCGTTGGGCGAGGGCAAAGCCTGCGAGTACTGCGCGGCCCGTGGGCTGTGTCGCAAAGATTTTTGGGAAGCCACGGCATGAGCTGGGCAATGACGGCGCTGCTGTCTTTCTGTCTGTTTTAGGTTACTGAAGATGTCACACCCAGATGCGCAAGCCGCTTACGAGCACAACGGCCAATTGGTCAGTGCCGATGCTTTTTACAAAATTGCCTGCGACCCCCGTCGCAGCGTCGCCGTGGAGGCCTGCGCTGGTGCGGGCAAGACCTGGATGCTGGTGTCTCGCATTGTGCGGGCGCTGCTCGATGGCGTGGCGGCCGACGGCCAGTTGCGCGTGCAGCCGCATGAAATTTTGGCCATCACCTTCACCAAGCGCGCCGCCAGCGAGATGCGCGAGCGGCTCTACGGCTGGTTAGCGGAGTTTGCGCAGGCCGACTATGACACCTTGCTCACCGCCTTGCGCGACCGCGGTGTTGTGATCAATAGTGACCTGCAGCCCCCGTCCAGGCTGCCCGAGCAGCTATCAAATTTATACCAAGGCATTTTGGCCAGCGGACGCCAGGTGCAGGTGCGCACCTTTCACAGCTGGTTTGCGTCCTTGCTGCGCAGCGCGCCGCTGGCGGTGTTGCAGCGCATGGATTTGCCCGCCAACTACGAGCTGCTGGAAGACGACTCCCAGCCCAAGGCGCTGGTGTGGCGGCGCTTTTACGCGGTGCTGGTGGATGATGGCGCGCTCAAGGCTGACTTTGAATCGGTGGTGTACGACTACGGCCGTTCGCAGGCCGAAAAAGCCCTGCAAACCGCGCTGGACAAGCGCACTGAATTCACCCTGGCCGACGCGGAAGGCGTGGTCGACCAGTCGGTGACGCACTTTGCCCAGCAGTTTCCAGACTTTGATGGCCTGGATGCGCCCGAGGACTACCTGTTCGCTCACCCGGCCCGCCACCAAACCTTGCTGTCAGCCGCCAAGGCCTTGGGCGGCGCCAGTGCCAAAA
>JBBKVN010000446.1:0-7094 GCA_037968455.1 Rhodoferax sp. | reverse complement strand
CCTGGGACGCCATTGCGACGGCTGACGCTGTCCTGTTTCTGCATGATTTGACTCGAATTGGCGTGCCTGAATACGCAGCAGATGATCAGGTCATCTCAAGCCTGCTATCAACAACGCTTGCTTCGAGCGTGCCAGTCATCGACATTTGGAACAAGGCAGACGCCTTGGTCTCAACCCTGGACCAATCAGGCGGTTTAACCCTGTCGGCCAAAACTGGTACGGGATTGGAGGCTTTGCGCGCCAAGCTCCTGGAGGTGGCAGGTTGGCAACCGGCCGCCGAGGGGATTTACAGCGCCAGGGAGCGTCATGTTCAAGCCCTTCAACGGGTCGACCTTCACCTATTCAATGCCGCTCAACACTTGGGCTCCCACGCCCAATCACTGGACCTGCTCGCGGAAGAACTCCGACTGGGGCAGAACGCTTTGAGCGAAGTAACGGGCGAATTCACTTCCGATGACTTGCTAGGGGTGATATTCTCCAGTTTTTGCATCGGGAAATAGCTCAGCGTGCGTTGGAAATGTCGGCGATCTCCCAAGGAGACGACCGCATTGCATCAGAAGCGACACCGTATTGGATCCACAAATGTCATTCTTCAGCCTGTTCGGCAACAAAACAACCCGTTCGTCCGAGCGACTACCGGATCACTTGGGTTTGGACGAGGATGGAAGCAGTCAGCCAACACCCTCCGGAAGCGACCGAAAATCGTTGCGACTGACCCATCGGGAGCGTCTCTACAGCGCAGTTAAGGACGTCATGATTCGTTCCGGCGTTTTGGCGGCAAGTTACCGCTTCAAAGTCCTTTCCCTCGATGCCCAGGGCCGGCAGTACCTCATCATGATGGACTTGCTTAAAGAAGGCATTGGCGAGTTGAAGAGTTTGGCCGAGATTGAGTCGCAAATAGTGCAGGCCGCCAAGGTTCGGCACGACCTCATGGTGACCGGTGTTTACTGGCGCAACGAGGTGCCCGAACCCAGCCAAAATGCCACGGTGGCGCCGGGGAAACCAGGCTCAAGCGCCGCAGGGGAGAGCGCTCAACGAAGCACGAACAAAGGGTCGGGGAAGTCTGCCCACGCTGAGCCATTGACATCTGGCCGCAAGTCGCCAGCGGTCTCACCTGAGTTCGAGGACACCCGAATCATTGCACCCAATGAGTCCGGTTCGCCGCTAAGCGCGACGCAATATGGTGATTTGAACTGACCGCCTTTTTTGACCAATGGCCGATCAATGGCCTTCGAAATTCAGCAAGGTAAAAAGCGGTAGTCCAGAGGCCTTCAATTTGTCCGAGCCGCCAAGCTCTGGCAAATCGACGATAGCGGCGCCTTCCATGACATGGGCCCCCAGTTTCTCAAGCAGTTTTTTTCCGGCCATCATGGTTCCGCCGGTTGCAATCAGATCGTCAATCAGAAGAACACGATGGCCTTTTTGAACCGCATCTGTGTGCAACTCGACCGTTGCGCTCCCATATTCCAGCTCATACGTTTCTTCCACTGTTGTGAAAGGAAGTTTTCCTTTTTTCCGAATCGGAACAAACCCGACATTGAGCTCATACGCCACCACAGCGCCAAGAATGAACCCTCGCGCATCCAGACCTGCCACCACGTCCGGGCGCATGGTCGGGTCCATATAGCGATGAACAAAGGCGTCAATCAGCACCCGAAAAACTTTCGCCTCCTGAAGAAGCGGCGTGATGTCCCGAAACTGGACTCCCGGCGCGGGCCAGTCGGGCACGGTCCGAATGTGGCTTCTAAGATATTCATTGACGCTCAGGTTTTGCATGGCTTTCCCGCTGGAGAGGTGGGTCGGTATTGTGCACCGGCCCGGGGTTAAAAATGACAAAGAATCGCTGGGAGTTCCTTCACTCTTGAAGCAACATGGTCGACGCCACCGCCAATGACTCCGCCTGACCAGATAGCACCAAGGTGTCGCCGTCTTCAATGTTCAAATCGTCAGCAAGGGGAAGGAGCTTCCCGCTGCTTCGACGCAGGCTCACAATACGCACTCCGACACTGCCAAGGTCAAACTGACCAATCGACTTTCCGATGCTGGTCGCATCGGCAGGAAGGGTCAACGTCGTCAACCGCTCATGATGCAACTCATCAACCGAATCATCGTCAGCCCCATGAAAGTAGCCTCTTAGCAGGTTGTAACGGGCATCACGCTGGTCTTGCACGATACGAATCACTCGACGCATGGGCACGCCGACCAATGCCAGCGCATGGCTGGCCAACATCAGTGACCCTTCGATGGCCTCCGGCACCACCTCGGTGGCTCCCGCGTCTTGCAGAATCTCCAAATCGTGGTCATCTTGGGTTCTCACAATCACTGGCACATGGGGGGCGTGAGAACGAATGTGCGTCAGAACTTTAAGGGCGCCTGGTGTTTCAAGGTAGGTAATCACGACGGCGCTGGCCCGCGCCAAACCCGCAGCCATCAAGGCTTGCAACCGCGCCGCATCGCCAAAAACAACGGAGTCACCTGCCGCTGCGGCTTGCCGAACCCGGTCAGGATCCAGATCCAGCGCAATGTAGGGGATATGCTCTCGCTCAAGAATACGGGCAAGGTTTTGACCACAGCGACCGTAGCCACAAATGATCACATGCTTGTTGCTGTTAATTGATTTGCGAGCGATATTGGTCATTTGCAACGACTGCTGCAACCACTCACTGCTCACCAGCTTCATGACGATGCGGTTGCTGTACATGATGATGAACGGCGTTGCCAGCATCGACAGCACCATGCTGGCCAGAATGGGGTTGAGCAAGGCCGGCGGTACCAACGAATTGGCTTGAGCCAGGGTCAACAAAACGAAACCAAATTCGCCCGCTTGTGCCAGATACAAGCCGGTTCTCAGGGATACGCCGGTTGTCGCCCCCAGTCCACGAGTCAGTGCTGTGACAAGGACCGCCTTGAACAACACTGGACCGATCACCAGCAGCAGTACCAAGGGCCACCGCTCCAAAACCAGTCGCCAATCGAGCATCATTCCAATGCTGATAAAAAACAGGCCCAACAATACGTCGTGAAAGGGACGAATATCCGTTTCAACCTGATGTTTGAACTGTGTCTCTGAAATCAACATGCCCGCAATAAATGCCCCGAGCGCCAGACTCAGTCCTGCCAACTCGGTCAGCCACGCCAGCCCAAGGGTGATCAGCAGCAGGTTCAGAACAAACAACTCCTCACTCTTGCGTCGCGCCACCAAAGTGAGCCAGAACCGCATCACATGCGGCCCCCCCACCAACAGCAGTGTGATCAACACGGTGGCCTTGAGTGTGGCCAATAGAAGCGTCCCGGCTAACTGGTCTGTGGAGGCCCCCAGCGCGGGAATCAACACCAGCAACGGGACGACCGCCAAATCCTGGAACAACAAAACGCCCATGACCCGCTTGCCATGCTCAGACTCCATTTCAAGCCGCTCCGTCATCAGTTTGACGACGATGGCCGTACTGCTCATGGACAGCGCACATGCCAAAGCCAAGGCGGTCTGCCAGGTCATGCCCCACATCTCGGGCATGAGTGCCGCCAACCCCAGCGCGGCGCCGGTGGCCAGAAGGATGGTTAAGCCGACCTGAGAAAAACCCAAGCCAAAAACGTGACTGCGCATGGCGCGCAACTTAGGCAAGTTGAACTCCAGACCAATGACAAACATCAGGAAAACCACACCAAACTCGCCTAAATGGCGAACGCCATCTGCATTTTTCGCCAATGCCAGCGCATTCGGCCCAATCACCACGCCCACCGCCAGATAGCCGAGCATCGGCGGGAGCTTCATGGTCCGAAATGCGACAACCCCCAGCACAGCTGCCAGCAAATAAAGGAGAGTTAGTTCGAGTGGACTCATCCCCAGATACTACCAAGTGACGCGACCATCGATAAAATCTGGCGATGAATTCACAACACACGCCTGCACGCCCGTTTGACGCGGATCGGGCCTTGCGCTTGGCCCAGGAAGCACTCGACATCGAGGCTCAAGCCATTCTGGGTTTGAAGCGCAAACTGGGGTCATCGTTTACCCAAGTTATCGAGATGATGCTGGAGGTCAGGGGTCGCGTTGTCGTGATGGGCATGGGAAAAAGTGGCCATGTCGGACGAAAAATTGCAGCGACCCTTTCCTCGACTGGCACGCCCGCCATGTTTGTCCACCCCGCTGAAGCCAGCCACGGAGATTTGGGCATGATCAAACCAATGGATTTGGTATTGGCTATTTCCAATAGCGGCGAGTCTGAGGAGTTGACCGCCATCCTGCCTGTGCTTAAACGTATGGGTGCCCCCCTGGTTGCAATGTCTGGACAGGCCAACTCTACATTGGGGCGCCACGCCGACGTCTTCCTGGATTGCAGCGTCGAAAAAGAAGCCTGTCCCTTGAATTTGGCTCCGACCGCAAGCACCACCGCGCAACTGGCCATGGGAGATGCTTTGGCGGTCGCCCTACTGGATGCCCGTGGCTTCAAGGCGGAAGACTTTGCCCGCTCGCACCCAGGTGGCGCCTTGGGGCGCAAGTTGTTGACGCTGGTCAGTGACGTGATGCGCGCAGGCGATCAAGTTCCGCATGTCGGAATGAACGCAAGCCTGAGCGGCGTCATGCGGGAAATGGGTGCGAAAGGACTCGGGGCGACGGCAGTCGTCGACGGTGATTTGAAAGTCATGGGCATTTTCACCGACGGCGATCTGCGCCGCTTGGTTGAAAAGGGCTCAGACCTGCGAAGTCTGCTGGCACACCAAGTCATGCACCCCAATCCCAGCACGATTTTGGGCGATGCGTTGGCCGTAGAGGCCGCAGAGTTGATGGAGCTTCGCCGAATTACCAGCGTTTTGGTGGTCGACACCAACGGCCAACTGTGTGGCGCGCTGAACAGCAACGATTTGATGCGAGCGAAGGTCATCTGATGGCGGCACCTGCACTCAATTTCCCCCCCGAACTCCTGCTGCAGGCGCAAGGGGTCCGCGTTGCATTTTTTGACGTGGATGGCGTTCTGACCGATGGCGGATTGCATTTCAGCGAGTCTGGCGAGACCCTGAAACGCTTCAACACACTGGACGGGCATGGTCTTAAGTTGTTACAACGGGCGGGTATCACCCCCGCAGTGATCACGGGTCGGGACTCGAAGCCCCTGAGAGTTCGCTTGGCGGCGCTGGGAATTACCCATGCTCACTTTGGCACCGAAGATAAACGCCCCGCGGCAGAACAAACCCTGCAAGCGCTAGGCTTGGCGTGGAGCCAAGCGGCCGCCATGGGCGATGACTGGCCGGACTTGCCCATGCTTAGCCGCAGTGCCATTGCCTGCGCGCCATGCAACGCCCATATTGAAGTGAAAGCGGCTGCGCACTACGTGACAAGCGCACGCGGTGGCGACGGAGCGGCACGAGAGTTTTGTGACCTTCTGTTGGTCGCGAGCGGCCAATACGCCGGGCTGCTGGCTCAGTATTCGCTGTGATTCACAGTTTTCGCTCCGCATGGGATCGGCTCTCGATCTATCTTCCCGTGGTTCTGATGGGCCTATTTGCTTTGGGCACTTATTGGCTGGTCAGAAGCACTCCTCTGTTGATGCCAGCGGAGCCCGTCGCTGCGGCCAGTCATGACCCCGACTACTTCATGCACAATTTTTCTGTCAAAACGTTTGACGAATCAGGTCGGCTCAAAAGCGAAGTGACCGGCACTGATGCCCGTCATTTCCCGGACACGGACACACTTGAAATTGACGCCGTTCACATACGCTCCTTTGACCAAGAAGGCCGACTGACCACCGTCAGTGCTCAGCGAGCGTTGACCAACAGCGACAACTCAGAGGTTCAACTATTTGGTGATGCCCTTGTCGTCCGCAAGCCCAGCCTGGATGCCCAAGGGAGGGAACTCCCTCGTATGGAGTTTCGGGGAGAATTTCTCCACGCCTTCATGAACACGGAACAGGTCAAATCACACCTTCCTGTCGAGCTAATCCGCGGCAAAGATCGCTTTGACGCAGATACATTGGACTACGACCATCGCACCGGCGTCGCGCTGCTCAATGGGCGTGTCAAAGGCGTTCTGGTGCCCACGAAATCACCCTAAGCAGCCTGGAGACCTTGTGCCCAAACTTGTATTCATTACTGGCGCGTCCAGTGGCCTGGGCCAAGCGCTGGCCTGGCGCTACTACCAAGCGGGTTACACGTTGGCCCTTGTGGCGCGACGTGTCAGTGACCTTCAAACATGGGTTGACGCGCAAGGTATCCGTGCGGACCGTTGCCACATTTACAGCGCCGATGTTGCCACCTCAGACAGCATCATTGCTGCCGGCAAGGCGTGTCTGCTCGAGCAAGGCGTTCCCGACGTGGTCATCGCCAATGCAGGAATCAGCATTGGCATGGACAGTGCCGTGCGAAGTGACCTTGACGTCATGACGCGCACCCTCGCGACCAATCTGGTCGGATTGGCAGCAACCTTTCACCCATTTTTGCCAGCGATGTCGAACCGCGGCTCTGGGCGCCTGGTGGGGATTGGTAGTGTGGCCGGCATTCGTGGCTTGCCAGGGCATGGCGCCTACTGTGCCAGTAAAGCGGGGGTTATCAATTATTGCGAGAGCTTGCGAGGTGAACTGCGGTCCAGCGGCGTCAAGGTGGTCACGATTTGTCCGGGCTACATTGACACACCGCTCACGCAAAAGAATACCTATGGCATGCCGTTCTTGATGAGTCCCGAAGCATTTTCGGACAAAGCCTTCAAAACCGTTGAAGATGGAGTGAGCTACCGAGTGATTCCCTGGCAAATGGGCGTTGTCGCCAAGCTTCTGCGCATCCTGCCAAACAGCCTGTTTGATAAGGCGTTGTCCGGGCGGGCCCGCAAAGCGCGCAGCACGGAATCATAAAAGTGGGCGCCGAACGTGGCGCATCTTCATCAACACTTCCTAGTCAGCCCGATCCGGCCATGCAAAAAGGGCCTCAAGGGCCCTTTTTTCAATTGGCTAGTGCCAGCTGATTGCTTAGTAGCTGCTACGACCACCGCCGTAACCGCCGCCGCCGCCGCCGCCACTACGGCCGCCGCCGCCAGCACCACCGCCGTAACCGCCGCCACCGCCGCCGCCACTACGGCCGCCACCGCCAGCACCGCCGCCGTAACC
>JBBKVN010000445.1:0-11024 GCA_037968455.1 Rhodoferax sp. | reverse complement strand
GGCCATGAACGACCACCCCGGCGTTTACATCTCGGCGTCTTCGGCGATGGCGTTGGCCAAGTAGTCGATTTTCTTTTGCATGTCCTGCTCGGAGTCGGCGTGCTCCTTCGCGATGGCATCAAACTGGGCCTCAATATCCATGAAGGCGTCGACCATGTCGGGGTCAAAGTGGCTTTCCCGGCCTTGAAAAATAATGCCCACCGCTTTTTCGTGGCTGACGCCGGCTTTGTAGACTTTGTCTGAGATCAGCGCGTCGTACACGTCCGCAATCGCCAGCAAGCGGGCCGAGACGGGAATGGTGTCGCCAGCAAGCCCTTTGGGGTAACCGCTGCCATCCCATTTTTCATGGTGCGAGTGCACCAGTTCTTTCAACAACTGAAGCTGCTCAGCGTGCAGCCCCACCGTTTGCTCGGCTCTCACAATGGCCTCGTAGGCCAGCGTGGTGTGGGTCTGTATGATTTCAAACTCACGCGGCGTCAAGCGGCCGGGTTTGAGCAAGATCCGGTCAGGAATGCCGATGGTGCCCATGTCATACAGCGGTGCTGAGCGAACAAGGTCCTCAATGTAGTCCTCGGTCAGTCGGGCCATGAAGCGCGGGTGCGCGCTCAAGCGCTTCGCCAGGGCCTGGAGATAAGCTTGCACCCGCAGGATGTGGCCATCGGAGTCCGAGTCACGGGTTTCGATCAATGACGCCATGGCGAAAAGGGCCACAGCCATGGCGGAGCGCGTGGGGTCTGCGCGGCGCTCGGGACGCTGGTCGATTGAGTTCACCATGGTGATTCCTAAATAGTATTCATTTCGGGCTCGGGCGGCGCGGTGGCCGAGGCCAGGGTGCGAGCCATCCCGCCATTATGGCGGCCTCGGGGCTCAGTGCAAGCGCGCCTGACACGGCATTTGATACAACCACAGTGAGCGCCCATCGGGGCATTCCAAACGCGCGGTGGGGACCCAGTCACGCGCTTCAAACTCCAGGCTGATCAGCCAGGCGCCACTCGCCAGTTCATCCTTGGCTTTGGCCATGGCCCGCGCCATGCTCTCGGGTCGCTGAAACACATAGACCATAGCGTAAGACTGCCAGCCGGTCCGCCAGATATCGCCCTGGCGCACACGAGCCCAGGGGCAGCGCAACGCACACAAGGCCCGCAGCGGCCAGGAGAATTCCAGCCCGTGCAACTGCGCCTGCGGGTAGGCCTGACACAAGGCCTTGAGCCCGTCACCCAGGCCACAACCTGCGTCCAGCACCAGCGCCTCTGCTGGCAAAGGGGCGTTTGCCGCCAGGTCTTTCAAGGCATTGGGGGGCGTGGGAAATAGCGGGGCGTCACGCCACGCATTGAGTGGATAGATCAACAGCAGCAAAGCCAGCGGTAGCAGCCAAGCCCAGGCCGGCAGGCTGACCGCCCCCGACAAGGCCAGTGACAAAGGAAAGCCCAGGCCAATCATCAGCCGGCGCCACCAGGTGGGGCCCAGCAGGCTTAGGCCCACGCCCACAACGCAAGCCACCGCCAGTGCGGCCACGGCAGCCACGCCCAGGCGCTGCAAGCCGCCAAAAACGCCCCAGGACATCGCCCAGGACAGCACGGCAGGCAGCGGCCACATCAAGGGCTGGCGAGGCAGCTTGGCCACGGCTGAAGGCGTTTTAGCGGGTGGCGGCGCGGTTGAGCTTGTCCAGCAGACCGTTCAACTCGTCCAGTGAGCCGAACTGGATGCTGAGCTCGCCCTGCTCCTCCATGCGCCCTGCCCGCTTGACGCGCTTTTTGACGCGAATCTCAACCTCGGCCATCAGCAAATCAGACAACTCCTCTTCCACCCGCTTCATGTCTCGGGACTTTTCCTTTTTGGGTTTGGTGGCGGTCAGTGAAAACTCGACGCTGAGTTTCTTGACCAGGCTCTCGGCCTCGCGCACGGACATCTTCTTGGCGGCAATCTGGCTGGCCGCGGTGACTTGCGCGCCCCGTTCCAGCATCAGCAAGGCACGGGCGTGTCCCATGTCAATGTCGCCGGCCATCAGCATGGTTTGCACCGGGTCGGTCAGGTTCAGCAGTCGCAGCAGGTTGCTGGCCGCGCTGCGCGAGCGCCCCACCGCTTGCGCCGCCTGCTCGTGTGTGAGGCCAAACTCTTTCACCAGACGCTGCAGGCCCTGCGCTTCTTCCAGCGGGTTGAGGTCTTCGCGCTGAATATTCTCAATCAGCGCCATGGCAGCGGCCGACTCATTGGGCACGTCGCGCACCAGCACCGGCACGCTGTCCAGACCGGCCAGCTTGGCGGCGCGGAAACGGCGCTCGCCGGCAATGATTTCGTACTTGCCCTGGTTGTCGCCTTCTTTGAGTTGGCGCACCAGAATCGGCTGCATGATGCCCTGCACCTTGATGGACTCAGCCAACTCGTACAGTGCGCCTTCGTCCATGCGGGTGCGCGGTTGGTACATGCCCGGCACCATCTCGGTGAGCATCAGGCTGGACGGCAAGGTCGGGGTCGACTCGCCCGAGTTGGTGTCGTCCAGCGAGGCGCCGTCAGCCACTTTGGGCCCCAACAGGGCTTCGAGTCCGCGGCCTAGGCCTTTGGGTTTTTTGGTGACCATGTGTGTCTCACTCTTGATTAGGTGTAGGTAGCTTTAGCAGTGATGCCAGCAGTTTCGCGCCTGCAGGCCAGTGGCCCAGCCCGGATTCAGCGTTGAGGTGGCCCTGCGGACCGGCATCCACAAAGGTGCTGCCCCAAGCGCTGCCAAAGGTTTGGGCCCGCGCCAAACTGCAATACGGGTCGTTCTGGCTGCCCACCAGCACGGAGGGGAATGGCAACCTGTTCAGGGGTATGGGTGACCAACTGGTCAGCACCGGGCGCAGGGCTTCTTGCTCGGCATCACCAGGGCCAACCAGCAAGGCACCCTTGACCCGGTGCGTGTTGCGCGAATGTGACGCCCACGCCGCCACCAGCAGGCAACCCAGGCTGTGGGCCACCAGCACGGCCGGTTCGTCGCACGACAGCACCACGTCTTCGAGGCGGGAAATCCAGTCGCCGCGCAGCGGACGCATCCAGTCGTGTTGTTCAACCCGCTGGTAGCCCAGGTCCCGCTCCCACAGGCTTTGCCAATGGTCAGGGCCCGAGTTTTGCCAGCCGGGCAGGATCAGAATGTTGGAAGGCTTCATTTGCTATGGTTTTGATAGTTGCTTGTACCCGCTGTACCTGCGGCAACGGTCAATTTCTTATATTTTCTTGCCTCGCTCGACCATCTCGCTTGCGAAGGCGATGAAAGCCTGCGCGCCTTTGCTGGACGGGTCAAATACCACGCCCGGCACGCCGTAACTGGGTGCTTCGGCCAAGCGTACATTGCGGGGAATCACCGTGTCAAACACCTTGCCGCCAAAGTGTGATTTGAGCTGCTCGCTCACCTGACTTTGCAGAGTGATGCGCGGATCAAACATGACGCGCAGCAATCCAATGATGACCAGTTCTTTGTTCAGATTGGCGTGCACTTGCTTGATGGTGTTGACCAAATCAGTGAGGCCTTCCAGCGCAAAGTACTCACACTGCATCGGCACAATCACGCCGTTGGCGCTGCACAAGCCATTAAGTGTCAGCATGGATAAGCTGGGCGGGCAATCAATGAGGATGAAGTCATAGTCGTCCGCCACGGCGGCCAGCGCGGTTTTCATGCGGCTCTCGCGTCGCTCCAAACCAACCATCTCTACCTCGGCCCCAGCCAGCTCGCGGTTCGCCCCCAAGATGTCATAGCTGCAACCCGCGTCTATCAGTTTTTCACTTTTCACACGGGCTTCTGCCACCGTCGCTGATTCGAGCAGCACGTCATAAATGGTGAGTTCCAGCTTGCGCTTGTCCACACCCGAGCCCATGGTGGCATTGCCCTGCGGGTCCAAATCGACCATCAACACGCGTTGCCCAATTTTCGCCAAGCCAGCCGCCAGGTTGAGCGTGGTGGTGGTTTTGCCAACGCCACCCTTTTGGTTGGCAACGCAGAATATTTTGGCCATGAGGTAGATACTTGAGAGAGTGTGAGAGATCAGGGAGGGAGAGCTTAAGTGTGTTTCACGTGAAACACCCCGCAAGTGTAATTTCAAGCGGCTAGCGTGACAGGGCCAATTTCACACCAAATCCAATCAAAAACACTCCCGCGAGCTTTTCTAACGTGCGAGAGATGAGTGGATTGGCCCGCAAGCGGGCCGCGAGGTGGTACGTCAGCAGTACGACCGTCAGTCCATAGACAAAACTCAGGCCGGCAATTGTGGCGGCCATGACGGCAAAGGTCAGCAGGCCTTGGTGATGGGCCGGATCAACAAACAGGGGAAAGAAGGCCATGTAGAACACGATCGCCTTGGGATTGAGCAGCGTGATCATCATGGCTTGGCGCAGATAGTGGTGCGGCTTGATGCGAATGATCGGGCCAGCGCCCGGCTTGGCCAGCAGCATCCTGGCGCCCAACCAGGCCAGATAGGCAGCACCAGCCCACTGCATCGCCTGGAACGCCGTTGGATAGGTCGCCAGCAAGGTCGCCACCCCTGCCACCGCCATCCACAACAACACTTGATCGCCCACAATGATGCCGAGTGTCGCAGCCAGACCGGCGCGCACCGCCCCCTTGCTGGTGGACGTGATCAAGGCCAAGTTGCCCGGGCCGGGAATCATCAGAAACACAATGATGGCGACAACAAAAGCGCCGTAGTCTGCGATGCCGAACATGGGGGAGGTCTTTCAGGTGGAGCGGCGAGTTTACGCGCCACCACCCCATTCTCAAACTATTCGGCACCTTTCCCTGATATTGCAGTACCCGGCCAGCGGGCTGCAACTGCACTCAGTGGGCTTGGGTTGCCCGCATCCAGATGATGCAGCGCTCGGCATCCAAGCCTGGCACCGTGAGTTGTTCCACGTGAAACACATTCACGCTGGCAGGCAAGGCTGCCATTTCTTCGGCCGGGTGCTTACCCTTCATACCCATCCAGACGCCGCCTTCGGCCAAGGCGGCCACGGACCACTGGGTGAAATCAACAAGAGAGGCAAAGGCGCGGGAGCTAACCACCGCATACTTGTCAGTGAGGTTTTCGACCCGGGCATGCACGCCACGCAGGTTGGGCAACTTCAATCCCAAGGCCACCTGTTGAATAAACGCGGCCTTTTTGGCGACAGTGTCCACACAGTCCACCGCAATATCCGGACAGCAAATGGCAATCACCGCGCCGGGCAAGCCGGCGCCTGACCCCACATCCAGCAGGCGCAACTTGGCACCCGACGCCTCAGTGCGCGCCTGAATGCCCGTGCTCGCCAGTTGTGCGCGCAAGGGTGAAATCACGGCAAGACTATCCAAGAGATGGTGTGTCAGCATCTCGACTGGGTTCCGCACGGCTGTCAGGTTGTAAACCTTGGTCCACTTCTCGATCAACGCCATATAGTCCAGCAGTCGGGTGACCTGTTCATCATTCAACGACAGATCCAGAGCGACCAAGCCCTGACGCAGTTCTGCTTCCAGCGCCCGCATCAAACCGCCCCCGCTTCCGAGCCAACCCCTTCAGCCGAGGCCTTCTCCGACACAAAGCCCTTGAAGCGGCTCTTCTTCAGGTGAATCAGCAACAGCGACACCGTGGCCGGCGTGATGCCAGAGATGCGAGACGCTTGCCCCAAGGTCTCCGGCTTGAACTTGTTCAAAGTCTGGCGCGCCTCGATACTCAGGGCCGACACCTGCATGTAATCCAGCTCCGTGGGCAGCTTCATTTGCTCGTAATGGGAGGATCGACTCACCTCCTCCTTCTGGCGATCGATGTAGCCGGAGTACTTGGCGGCAATCTCCACCTGCTCAATCACCACTGCAGTCTGCACGGCATCCGCTGTGAGTTCGGCCTGTGATTCACGTGAAACAGGGGTGGTCAATTCGGCGCTGGCGTACTTGCCACCGGCCAATGTCATCAGGTTGGCGTAGGTCACATCCGGGCGGCGTAACAAGTCAGCCAAGCTGTATTCATGTTCAATTGCCTTGCCCAACACCCGCACGGCTTCGGCTTCGTCCAGGTTTTTGGGGTTCACCCAAACGCTTTTCAGGCGCTCTGTTTCACGTGAAACAGCGTCCCGCTTCTTGCAGAACGCATCCCAACGGGCATCGTCCACCAGGCCCAACTTGCGGCCCGCCTCGGTCAGACGGGCATCGGCATTGTCTTCACGCAGTTGCAGGCGGAACTCGGCCCGGCTGGTGAACATGCGGTAGGGCTCGCTCACGCCCTTGGTAATCAGGTCGTCGACCAACACGCCGAGGTAGGCCTGGTCCCGGCCGGGCAGCCAGGTGTCTTGCGACCACTCCGTCTTGGCGCCGGCTTGCAGCGCGGCGTTGATGCCGGCAAACAAGCCTTGTGCGGCCGCTTCTTCGTAACCGGTGGTGCCATTGATCTGGCCTGCAAAGAACAAGCCCTTGATGGCCTTGGTCTCGAAGCTGCTTTTCAGTTGCTGCGGGTCAAAGTAGTCGTATTCGATGGCGTAACCGGGGCGCAGAATGTGCGCGTTTTCCAGGCCCACCATGGAGCGCACCAGCTCGTACTGAATGTCAAACGGCAAGCTGGTCGAGATCCCGTTGGGGTAGTACTCGTGCGTGGTCAGGCCTTCGGGTTCCAGAAAAATCTGGTGGCTGTCTTTGTCGGCAAAGCGATTGACCTTGTCTTCCACACTCGGGCAATAGCGCGGGCCCACGCCCTCAATCACGCCGGTGAACATGGGGCTGCGGTCAAAACCACGGCGAATAATCTCGTGCGTGCGCTCATTGGTGTGCGTGGTCCAGCACGGCATTTGCGCCGGGTGTTGCTCGACTCGCCCCATGTAGCTGAACACCGGCATCTGCGGGCTCATGCCACCGGGCATGCCATCGCCCGGTTGGGCCACACATTTGCTGAAATCAATGGTGCGGCCATCCAGCCTCGGCGGTGTACCGGTCTTCAAGCGGCCTTGGGGCAGCTTCAGTTCTTTCAGGCGGGCGCTTAAGGACACAGCAGGCGGATCACCCGCGCGGCCGGCGGCGTAGTTGTTCAGGCCCACATGAATCTTGCCGTCCAGAAAGGTGCCGGCCGTCAGCACCACGGTCTTGGCGCGAAACTGCACACCCACCTGCGTCACCGCACCTACCACCCGGTCGCCTTCCACCATCAGATCGTCCACCGCCTGCTGGAACAGCCAGAGGTTGGGCTGATTCTCCAGCCGGTGGCGAATGGCCGCCTTGTACAACACCCGGTCGGCTTGGGCACGTGTGGCCCGCACGGCCGGGCCTTTGCTGGAATTAAGAATGCGGAACTGAATGCCGCTCTCGTCCGTGGCCGCTGCCATGGCGCCGCCCAGTGCGTCAACCTCTTTCACCAGATGGCCTTTGCCAATGCCGCCGATGGAGGGATTGCAGCTCATCTGCCCCAGCGTCTCGATGTTGTGGCTAAGCAGCAAAGTCTTGCAGCCCATGCGGGCGGCCGCCAAGGCAGCTTCGGTGCCGGCGTGACCGCCGCCAACAACAATAACGTCAAAATTTTCAGGATAAAGCATGGTGTTGAGTCTGTGTGGGGGCGGGAAATAAGCAGCGCGCCCTGCGCCCGTGGGGGCTGAAGACCCCGATTTTACCGGCGTGGGCCATTTTTGGCTTGACGGGCGGGCACAATGGCCCGCATGAAAACTCTCATCTTCGCGGGCAGCACCCGCCAACACTCCTTCAACCGTCAACTGGCCGCCCAGGCCGCCACCCTCGCCCGCGCCGCTGGCGCCGAGGTCACGCTGCTGGAACTGTCCACCCTGGACATCCCTTTGTACAACGCTGACCGGGAAGCCCAGGGCACACCTGCCGACGTGATCCGCCTCAAGCAACTGATGTGGGAACACCCTGCCTGGATCATTTGTTCGCCCGAATACAACGGCAGCTACACCGCCCTGCTGAAGAACACCATCGACTGGGCCTCCAGCCCCGTCAAGGGCCACGCCGACTGGGGCAATGGCTTCAAACCATTTGAGGGCAAAGTGGTCGGCCTTCTGAGCGCCTCACCCGGTGGCCTGGGCGGTTTGCGCTCCCTCAGTCACTTGAATCCTTTGATGCAAAACATGCAATGCTGGATCGCTCCCAAGCAGTTCGCATTGGGCGGCGCCGGACAGGCTTTTGATGAACAAGGCCAGCTCAAGAGCGAAGCGCACCGCGCTAGCGTGCAGGCGGTGGTTGATCAAGTGTTGTGGGCCAGTTCACGGCTGGTCTGACTTTTCCGGGCTCACGACGCCCTGACCAAGGACCGGGAATCTCAACCGCCTTGTTCTCCCCAGCCCCTCTCCACCCCCGCCGGGGCGGAAAGGGGAGCTCAACAGCCGTATGTGGCCAACGCTGTGTGCGGGGCTGAGTTCAAAGGGGAAGGCTAACTTTCTAAGTGGCCGGGGGCGGTCGAGGTTGAGGCCGCTCGATAAGGCACAGCGAATCTTCCAACATCCGACCAAATGTGGCTGTTGAGCTCCCTCTCTCGCCCGGCGGGGCGAGAGAGGGCTGGGGAGAGAGTGGGGGCTACAGCGCAAGAGTTGCTACATATTTAATAGCTATCTACGCATGTTTTATAAGCGCTACAGGCCAATAATGCATCCAAGCATTGCAAGGCAGCCGAACAGCTTCAATGGGCAAGACCCCCTATTTCACCCCAGCAATTACCCGCATTTGTCCTGCACTGGACAGCAAAAGAACCCACATCGGTTTACCCTTGCCAGTTGAGCGCCACCACGTCGGCGCCAATCACCCGGAGCAAGTCATGCACATCCCTTCTCTTAGAGACCAGGTCAGCCCCGAAGAATGGGCGCTGCGCTGCGACCTGGCTGCCTGCTACCGGCTGGTGGCCGCCTACGGCTGGAGCGACCTCGTCTTCACCCATGTGTCGGCTCGCATCCCCGGCCCCGAGCACCACTTTTTGATCAACCCTTACGGGCTGATGTTTGACGAGATCACCGCCTCCAGCCTGGTCAAGATCGACCAGGACTGCAACAAGCTCAGCGACTCGCCCTTCCCCGTCAACCCGGCCGGCTTCAACATTCACAGCTGTATTCACCAGGCGCGCGAAGACGCGGGTTGCGTGCTGCACACCCACACCCGCGCCGGTGTCGCTGTCAGTGCGCAAAAGTGCGGCATTCTGCCGATCAGCCAGCAGTCCACCTTTGTTCTGGGTTCGCTGGCCTACCATGACTATGAAGGTGTGGCCCTGCGCGACGACGAAAAGCCTCGCTTGCAAGCGGATCTGGGCGATGCCAACTATTTGATGCTGCGCAACCATGGCCTGCTCACGGTGGGCAAAGATATTCCCACGGCTTTTCTGGCGATGTACACGTTTGAGAACACCTGCCGCATCCAGATCGACGCCCAGGCGGGCGGTGATTTGACGCTGGTGAAACCGGCCATCATGGCCGGCATTGCCAGTGTCATGAAGGTCGCCACCGCCGGCATGGGCGCCGCACTGGCTTGGCCAGCACTCTTGCGCAAACTCGACCGAAGCAACCCCGGGTACAACACATGAACTCCACCTCCAGCACCACTGAACAGGGCCTGATTCAGACCGAGCTGCAAGCCACGCTTGACCTGCAGCGCGCCGCCTACTTTCTGCAGCCCGTGCCTACCCTGGAACAGCGTCGCGCGGACTTGCTTCAACTGCAAAAATTCGTGCGCGAGAATAAAGACGGCCTGGTCGCCGCCATCAACGCCGACTACGGCAGCCGCTCCAGCCACGAAACCCTGTTTGCGGAAATCTTCCCGGCGATGGACGCCATCAAACACACGCTGGGTCACCTCAAAAAGTGGATGAAACCGCAGCGCCGCCACGTTGACCTGCGCAACTTCTTCGGCGGCAAAAACCGCGTCATTCCCCAGCCCCTGGGCGTGGTGGGCTGCATCGTGCCCTGGAATTTCCCCATCAACCTCAGCATCCTCCCACTGGTTTACATCTTTGCCGCGGGCAACCGTGCCATGGTCAAGATGTCGGAAAACTCCCGCCATCTGGCACGTTTTCTGATCGACAAATCACCCGCCTATTTCCCACGCGAGAAGCTGGCTTTCTTCGACGAGACAGGCGGCGTGGGCATCGAGTTCTCCAAGCTCAAATTCGACCACCTGCTGTTCACCGGCTCAGGCCAAACAGGCAAAGCCGTCATGGCGGCGGCCGCGCAAAACCTGTGTCCCGTGACGCTGGAACTGGGCGGCAAATCACCGGCCCTGGTCTGCGACGACTACCCGTTACAAAAGGCTGCCGAGCGCCTGCTGTTTGTGAAGTTCATGAACGCCGGCCAAATCTGCACCACGGTGGACTACCTCTACCTGCCGCAAGGCAAAACGCCTGAGTTTGTGACCGCCGCCAAAGCCATCGTCAGCCAGCGTTACCCCACGATTGCCGGCCCCGACTACACCGCCATCATTGACGACAAGTCCTTCCAGCGCCTCACCACCGCGCTGCAAGAAGCCGAGGCGGGCGGGGCCACTCTGGTACAACTCACCTCCGGCCCGCGCTGGGACGCAGCCACCCGCAAGATCGCCCCGCACCTCGTGCTCAACGCCCCGGCGGACAGCGTGCTGCTCAGCCGTGAGATTTTCGGACCCATCCTGCCGATCAAGGAATACACCCGGCTCGAAGACGCCGTTGCCACCATTAACCAGGGCCCACGCCCCTTGGCCTTCTACCCTTTCAGCAACGACGCAAGCACCATTGACATGCTGCTCACCCGCGTCATGTCGGGCGGCGTTACCGTCAACGACGCGCTGTTCCACCTCGCCCAGCACGACCTGCCCTTTGGCGGTGTCGGCGACAGCGGCATGGGACACTACCACGGCTATGAAGGCTTCATCACCTTCAGCAAGTTGCGCCCGGTGTTCTACCAAGCCGGCTGGAGCGCCCTCAAATTCATGTGGCCGCCGTATGGAAAATTTGCGAGCAAGTACCTGGCGTACTTAACCCGATAGCCAACACTCCGCTTCAGCGGTCCAAAGGCCGCGAACAGTCAAGTTCGAACCGGCGGGTGTTGAAGTAAACCAGCGACCCACAGCCCAAGCA
>JBBKVN010000444.1:0-7091 GCA_037968455.1 Rhodoferax sp. | reverse complement strand
GAGTCGGCCCAGTTTGGCTCCATCGTCGAACAGGCCGGCATTGAAGAAGTAGGGGCTCATGCGACCCGCTTTGGTTTTGAATTCTCCAAAGCGAAGCACGCCGCCTTCCACCGCAAACTCCACAAAATCCTGGGCCAGCGCATCGTGTGATGGGATAGGTTCAGCGCTTGTTTTTACACTCTCAGACATGAGGAAATCCTTGTTTAAATTAACCAGCCTCAACCTCAACGGTATCCGCTCTGCCACCACCAAAGGCCTGGAGGCCTGGATGACCAGCGTGAACCCGGATTGTATTTGTGTGCAAGAGGTCAAGGCGCAAGCGTCCGACGTAGAAGGTCGCTTTGAAGCCTTGGCTGGCCACAATGGCTACTTCCATTTTGCCCAGAAGAAAGGGTATTCAGGCGTTGGTGTGTACACCCACCATGAGCCCAGCGATGTCCTGGTGGGCTACAACTCACCCGAGTTTGATCTGGAGGGCCGCTACGTGGAGTTGCGGTTTGATACCCCGTCCGCCAAACGATCCATCATCAGCTGTTACTTTCCCAGCGGCTCGTCCGGGGACGAGCGCCAGCAAGCCAAGTACCGGTTCCTGGAAGAGATGTACCCGCATTTGCAGCGGCTCAAGGCCGAGCGCGAGTTTGTCTTGTGCGGGGACATCAACATTGCGCACCACGAAATCGATTTGAAGAACTTCAAAGGCAATCGCAAAAACTCCGGGTTCCTGCCCGAAGAACGCGCCTGGATGACCAAGCTGCTGGACGAAGCCGGCATGGTGGATGTCTACCGCAGCCTGCACCCAACGACGACCGACGAGGCCTACACCTGGTGGAGCAACCGGGGTCAGGCCTATGCCAAAAATGTGGGATGGCGGCTGGATTACCATTTGGCGACGCCAGGCTTGGCGTTGGGGGCCAAAACCGTGGAGATCTACAAGACTGAAAAGTTCTCAGACCACGCGCCGCTGACGATTGAATACGACTTCAAGCTTTGACGGCAAAGGTTGGGTAGCTCCCCGCGCAGTTTCCGCCCATCAGGAACGGTTGGGTCGGCCAGCTCGAGCGCAGGCAATGACGTGCTCGACCGATGACAGGAGCATGGGAGCTGTGATTTAGCGGATGCGCACACGTTCTTCTGCTGGCCGGTTCAAGTGCCGTGACAGCGGGGCATCGCGACTTTAAAAGACAGTTACGCCTTGACCGAGAGAGTGTCAAAACGTTTGTAGACTTATTTCGATCTATCCCAGTGCCGGGCATTGACGGGAAAACGATCTGTCAACATCGGGGTTCGCCCTCCCCTATGTAGATTTCTTCGTTGTGGCGGCGTTCAAGCCCGCTGCCGGAGATTTCAGTGCCATGTCCACATGATCCATGAACTCGTCGAGCTTGACGGGCTTGGTCAGGTAGCCGAAAAAACCAGCCGCAAGGCCACTCTCGATGTCGCGGGGCAGTGCGTTGGCGCTGAGTGCAATGATGGGAATATGCGCTGTCGACGGGTCGCTGCGCAGGACTTGCATCGCTTCAAGTCCGCCGATCCCGGGCAGGTTGATATCCATCAGGATCACATCCGGCTGATAGGCGCGCGCATATTCGATGCCTAAATTGCCGTCCGCCGCGCTCAGCATCCGTAGGTCGGCGCGACGGGCAAGAAGCTGCTCGATCAGCTCCAGGTTGGCCGGATTGTCTTCCACATAGAGCAGCGTGCGCGTCTGCGTGCCCTCCGAAGCCGGTGGCCGCGCGAGCACCGCCTGCGCGGCATCCTTAATGCCAAGCTGACGTGCCGTTGTCAGCTTGAATTCGATCCAGAACGCGCTCCCCACCCCGACGCTGCTCTCCACGCCAATCGTGCCCCCCATCAGTTCGACCAAGCGCTTGGCCACGACCAGGCCAATGCCTGTACCCTCCTCTGGGCCGGACTCTTTGCCGAGACGATTGAACGGTTGAAAGAGCTGCGCCAACTGTTCCGGCGTCAGTCCAATGCCGGTGTCCTGGATGTTGATACGAATCGAATTTGGAGCCACCAGGGCGCACGTCAAGATGACCGCGCCCCCCGGTTTGTTGTACTTGATTGCATTTGAAAGAAGGTTGATCAGCACCTGTTTCATCCGGGTTCGATCAGCCTCGATGAAATAGGCGGAATCAAGTGGCGAAAACGTCATGTCGATACAGCGCTTGTTGGTCAGCGGTTCGACCATGGCGCGACATTCGTCCATGACTTCGACCAGCGAGACCGGCTCCAGCGACAACACGATCTTGCCCGATTCGATCTGCGCCAGATCGAGGATCTCGTTGATCAGCTCCAGCAGGTACCACCCCGCACTGAGAATCTGGTCCAGACTTCGTTTCTGACTCACCGTCGGCGCAGTGGAGTCGGATTCAATCAGTTGTGCAAAACCGAGAATTACATTGAGCGGCGTGCGCAATTCATGACTCATTCTGGAGAGAAAGTCTGATTTTCCCAGGTTCGCTTTTTCCGCTGCGGCCGTGGCTCGCTCCAGCTCAGCGTTCTTCTCATGCAGCACCTGGTCCAGCAGTTTGCGCTCGGTGATATCGCGTGCAGCAGCGAACACGCCAAGGACCATGCCCTTGGCATCGGTGTACACGGCGGCGTTGTAGAGCACGTCCATGATCCGGCCAGTCCTGTGACGGATGGCGAGCGGGTAATTGCGCACCAATCCCGCCGAGAAGGCCTTTTGATAGCCCTTGCGCGCTTCTTCGGGCTCGGTGAAATAATTTGAGAAATCCGTGCCAATGAGCTGCTCGCGTGGCACGCCGGTTGCCTGCACGGAGGCGTCATTCACGTCGGTTATCTTGCCTTGCGCGCTGATGGTGACCAAGGGGTCAAGACTTGCTTCAATCAGACTGCGGGCATACTGAGACAGCGATTCGGCGACGACCTTTGCTTTCGACAGTTCGGTGGTTCTTGACAGTACCTGTTCGGCCAGGTTGTCGCGGTGTTTTCCAAGCTCCCCCGCGGCCGCCTCGACGCGTTGGATCATGGAGTTGAACTCCTCAGCCAAGTCGCCGATCTCATCGTTTTGAACCAACTTCAGGCGATGCGCGTAATTGCCTGCCGCCAGCTGTTTTGTCCCTTTGTCAAAAATGCGCAAAGGTTGCAAGACGCGACGACTGACAAGAAGCCAGACAAAGACGATGAGTACGCCCATCGCCAGAATGACAATTCCGATCGACACTTGCATATGGCGCAAGGCCGCCTTTGCTTGCTCCCGATTGCCGCGAATCAGTTCATGTGCAATATCGATGACTTCCTGGGTCACCACCAAGAGCGACGCTACGGCGCGCGTCTCCATCGCCACCTCAAGCTCTGACCGGGGGGGAGTGGATCCTTCCGGGGACGCGCGCGTTCTACTCGTCAGTCGCGGATAGATGATTTGCATCAAATCAATCTTCTTCCGAATGCGCTCCAAACTCGACTCCTCAAGGGGCGTCGTGGTGGGGATACGGTCAATCTCGCTGCTGATACTGGCCATCTTGCGCTGCCATTGATCTTGGCTACGCAACTCATGAAACAAGGCAGTTTCCACCGCGACTTGGCGCAACTGGGTGGCGCTGTTGATCAAATCCTGGCCGGCACTGATATCACTGCTTGCCTGATCAACATCGCGCACCGAGAGCAGCGTTATGCCAACGGAACCTGACATAGCGAGGGCCGCTATCACAAGCAAGCCGTTGATCTGGGAGCGTATCTTCAAGGCAGCTCCTAATGCACAATCGTCACCGCGGCCGGCAGCACAGCTTCGAGATTTTGATACTTCATGAAGTTCAGGTAATTTGGCGTTGGCCCAGGCGCCACGAGTCCCCTTTGCATCGCCCAGCGCGTCTGATCATCCAGCGCCAGCAGCATGGCTTGGTCGAGGGATAGGACGTAGTCTTCAGGCTCGAACAGTTGCGCCATGGTGGCGTCATCAATCTTGGTCACGTCCCCAATTGCCCTGCGCGCCTCGACCGGATTGGTGCGAATTGACTGATTGGCAGCAACCAGCGCGCTTAATATCCGGTTAATTTCCTGCGGATGGCTATCGATGTACGAAGGCTTTCCCACCAGAAGGAACCGGAACGCATAGATATCCTCCCCATAAAACACCTTGACGCGCTCGCCCATCTTCTCTTTGAGTTTGGCCAAAAAGGGTTGATACACCACGGCCGCGTCGACCCCACCATCCTCAAAGGCGCTGGCTAGTTCATCTGTCCTGAGGTTGACCAGATTTACTTTGTTGCTTGGAACGCCGTGGACTTGCAGCATGGCGTCCATGAAGTAGGTCAAGTTGGTACCCAGCGTCACGCCGATGGACTTGCCACGCAGGTCTTCGACTCTGTCGATGCCACGGCCACTGCGAACAATGATCGCCAACGCCCGTCGGGCCTGCGAGATACCGGCGAGCATGGCGATATCAGCGCCATTGAGAAGCGCGAATGCGACAGGGGTATCGGCCACCACCGCCAGATCCGCATTGCCATCGAGAAGAGACTTCAAAGCGTCTTTTCCCAGCTCGAAGGGTTTGCTAACGACATCCACGCCAGAGTCAAGGAACAGGCCCTGCGCCGACGCGACAATCATCAGCGCGCTGTTGATCTGCGTTGGCACCGCGATCGTCACCTCGGTTACTGCCACGGGGGCGGTAACGGGCGAGCGCAACGCCAAGAAAACTACTCCTCCGGCAACCAGTGTCGCGAGCACCACCAGGACGCCGCGCCATTTCAGCGCCCCCGTATCTTGATTTTTGGAAGCTATTTTCATATTTTGCCTCCTGTATCGTCAAAAAAAAACAGCGTACAGAATAGCGGCTAACGTGCCACAGATTCATATAAACCGTCGCCCAAATTGTCACACGATGCGCCAGTTTCAGGGAAAAGAATGGGTCGAGGGGAGCCAACCGCAAGACACTGGCCGACATGGTCCAGTTTGGGTGCTGTCCTGACGGCAGCTTGAAACGGGCAGAATGATGTCTGTAGGAGCCTGACAGGCTGAAATCTTGCATGACGCCGACTTTTTCGGCGGAGGTGCTGTTGAATTGGGAGGTTGACGTCGGGGGCTAAAGCCGTGGAAATCTACAAGACTGAAAAAGTCTCAGACCGCGCGCCGCTGACAATTGAATACGACTGGTCGCTCTAAGCGGTTCACGCTGCCTGCTTGGGGTGGATCGGTTCTCCCGAGCGGCGGGGCATCCATATAAAGGAGGGGCATGAAGATTGGCGTATTGGCCCAAATGACAGGGACTCAAATCGACACCATTCGTTACTACGAACGGGAAGGTTTGCTGCCGCTGGCTGCGCGAACGCAGGGCAACTACCGCATTTATGCCGAGAGCCATGTCGAGCGCCTGTCCTTTGTTCGGCATTGCCGCAGCCTGGACATGACGCTGGACGAGATTCGCGTGTTGCTGCGTTTCAAGGACTCACCTGCCGACAACTGCGCCGCTGTGAATGAGCTGCTGGACGAGCACATTGGCCACGTCGCTGAGCGCATGCGAGGCCTGAAGCAGCTGGAGAAACAACTAAAGACCTTGCGTGCCCAGTGTCAGGACGCCCAGGATGCGGCGCACTGCGGCATTTTGACGGGCTTGTCCGACATGGCGCGCCAGCAACCCGCTATCAACCCCGGTTCGGTGGGCCACGTTCATGGCGCTCACCCCGGCGGGATGGCCGCCCATGCGGCGAGCAAAGACCGTGACACCTCAAACTGAGGCTTTATTGAAGGGGCTGTTTGGGGTTGGCGGGCCACCTGTTTGCACGTTGTATTGGCCTCTGTCCCCCGTCCAATATGCGTAGATAGCTATCTATTGTGTAGCAACAGGTAGGTCAGTCATGTTGGGTGGCGGTGTCTTAGTACAGGCCACGGCCCCGCGCGTGCAGTCTGGCCAGGCCCAGCAAGGCATCCGTGAAGGGCGTGGCGACGCCGGTAAGTGTGCCCAGTTCCTTGACCACGGTGACCAGTCCGTCCAGCTCCACGGACTTGCCCGCTTCCACGTCTTGCAGCATGGAGGTTTTGAAAGCTCCTAGTTTCAAGGTCACCGCATGACGGTCTTCGGGTTGTTGGTCGATGGGGATGCCAATGCGCGCGCCAATCTCTTTGGCTTCCAGCATGACGCGAGACACAAAGTCACGCACCAACTCGTCGCCCAGAATCAGGTCGGTGGTGGCGCCGGTGATGGCGCTGATCGGGTTCACCGTCATATTGCCCCACAACTTGTACCAAATGTCCTTTTGAATCTGTTCGGACACGCTGGCCTTGAAACCCGCCTCATTCAACAGGCCTGCCAATTGCACCACGCGGGGTGACTGGCCGCCAGCGGGCTCGCCAATGATCAGGCCATTGCCAAAGTGGTGGCGAATCACGCCAGGGGCGTCGATGGAGGAGCTGGCATGCACCACACAACCCACCACGTTGGCGGCTGGGATGGACTGGCCAATTTCGCCCGTGGGATCAATCGCCTGCAGCGGGGTGCCGGCCAGCGCTTGGCCAAAACCGCTGAAAAACCACCATGGCACTCCGTTCATGGCCGTCAGCACCACCGTGTCTGGCCCGATCAGCGGGGCAATTTGCATCGCCACATCGCGTAAGGCAGGCGCCTTGACGGCGATGACGACAAGGTCTTGCACGCCGAGTTCAGCCGGGGTGGCGCTGGCTTGCACAGGCACGGTACGGCTCTCCCCTGCCTCTTGCAGTTGAAGTCCGTTCTGTTGCAAGGCTTGCAAGGTCGCACCGCGCGCCACGACACTGACCTGGCAGCCCACTTGGGTCAGCTTGACGCCGATCCAGCCGCCAATGGCGCCCGCGCCGTAAATGCATACTTTGTTGAATGCTTTTTGAGCCATTTTGGTCTCTGGTCCTTTGTGGATATGCGCAAGCAGCTATATAAGTAATAGCGTTTGACGTTTGAATCAAGATGAGTGATGAGGCCATTCTTGCAGAGGGAACTATCGATACGCTTGGGATAGCCTTTGTTGACTGTTAATTCATACAGTATCATGCTCGCCATGGCCAAAGATAAATCCGTTTTCGTCTGCTCAGAATGTGGTGGCACCAGCCCCAAGTGGTTGGGCAAGTGCCCCAGTTGCAATGCCTGGAACACC
>JBBKVN010000443.1:0-7170 GCA_037968455.1 Rhodoferax sp. | reverse complement strand
TTGGCGGTCTCGTAGTAAGACACGGCGTCTTTGCCGCCAATGACAGCGCCCGTCAGCCAATGCGTGCTGACAGGTTCAGCCGCATTCGCGACGCCCATCAGTGTTACCAAAAGCCATAGCGTGAAAGATCGAATCATCCGGTGTCCTTGATGTTGAGGCCCGCGCAGCGGACGATCACGATCAGTCGACGGGACGTCTGGAAACTTACAGACAGATGCATTCTTGGTGGTCGCAGCAGGGTGCGCATTTGGCAGAGAGTGCGAACGCTGGCCAAGAACCCCGCCTAGTGGCGCCTATGATCCGATGATCATGATGTCCGTAATCGCTATTTGTATGGGAGCCAGCCTTGGTGCGCTGGCGCGTTGGGGTCTTGGCCTGTGGCTCAGCCCTGGGGGCGTGATCCCATGGGGCACGCTGGCCGCCAATCTAATGGGCGGCTACCTGGTGGGTGTGGCCGTGGCCGTGTTTCAGGCACTGCCGCAACTGGACCCGGCATGGCGTCTGGTGCTGGTCACTGGTTTTCTGGGAGCGCTCACCACCTTTTCCAGCTTTTCGGCCGAGGTGGTCGCATTGTTGGGGCAGCAGCGTTACGCGCTGGCAATGGGGACGGCGGGCGTGCACCTGTTTGGTTCGCTGGCCTTGACGGTAGCGGGCATGAAGTCGGTCACGATGTTCTTGGCAACGCGCAGTTGAGCGGGTACTTTCGCGGCCAGAGCTAGTTGTGCATTGAGGGGAGTGTTGAGATTCAGTGCAAAGAACGTTTGATAGCCCGCTTTTTCCGAGCATTGAAAGACTCCAATGCGGGCGATCGCGGGCCTACAGAAATTCAAATTACCCGCCCGATACCTGACATTCGCACCAGTAGCCCGACAGTCAGCTGTGTCGCCACGATTTCAATCAAAGCGATACCCAGAGTCAACCAGCTCCGGTCTTTGGCGGCTGCACCTTCATACTGGGCATACAAACTTTCGTTGTCATCAAACCGGTTATTCAGAAGCAGCTGTCAATATTTCAGTCTAGCCGTCGCTTGTGCAGCTCTATTTGTCTTACGCATACCCTAAAAATGGATGGTATGCATGCTAACAAACGCTCCTGGAATGGACGAATGACAGCGACCGGATTCACGGGGAAATGTTTGACCAAATAGTTCAGAGCTGGACTGAAGTGCTGACACAAGCCGATCGAATAAATTCTGACGGCTGTGCCAAGGGTTCAATAACATTTCTGACGACCCCATAAATCACGCAGATAAAAGGATTCGGAACTGAATTTTTCAAAAACGGGGCGTATTCTCGTGCCGAATCAACGTATAACGGAAAAGTTGTACTTACATTTGAATACACTATCCGTTGCGGGTCATTCCCAATTTATCGAGGATACCCAATGCCAATAAATATCAGTCCCCCAGCAAAACTACCACTTGGGTTGGAGGACTCCGTTGCAGAGGTCCGCCGCCAAGAAGCCACGCTGAACACTGGGGCTTTGCAAAACGCGATTTTCAACAGCGCCAATTTTTCCAGCATTGCCACCGACGCCAAGGGCGTGATCCAGATTTTTAACGTCGGCGCCGAGCGCATGCTGGGCTACACCGCCCTGGAGGTGATGAACAAGATAACGCCGGCAGATATCTCCGATCCGCAGGAAGTGATTGTGCGTGCCAAAGCTCTGAGTGTCGAACTTGGCACCCAGATTGAGCCGGGCTTTGAGGCCCTGGTGTTCAAGGCCTCGCGCGGCATTGAGGACATCTACGAGCTGACCTACATCCGCAAGGACGGCAGCCGCTTCCCTGCGGTCGTGTCGGTCACGGCCCTGCGTGACGATCAAAACGCCATCATCGGCTACCTGCTGATCGGCACCGACAACACCGCGCGCAAAAAAGCCGAAGAATCCATTCAGGCGGCCTCTCAATACGCCCGCAGTCTGATTGAAGCCAGTCTGGACCCCTTGGTGATGATCAGTGCGCAAGGCAAGATCACCGATGTCAATGCCGCTACCGAACAAGTTACCGGCGTGGCACGAACCCGACTGATTGGCAGCGACTTTGCCGACTATTGCACCGATCCTGAAAAAGCCCGCGTGGGCTATCAGCAGGTGTTCTTGCAAGGGTCGGTGACCGATTACCCGTTGGCGATTTGCCATGTTTCGGGCAAAGTCACCGACGTGCTCTATAACGCCAGTGTCTACCGCGATGGCAAAGGCCATGTGCTGGGTGTTTTTGCAGCAGCGCGCGACATCACGGAGCGCAAGCGTGCCGAGAAAACTGCCCGTACCGCCTTATTGGCCAAATCGCAGTTTCTGGCCAACATGAGTCACGAGATCCGAACCCCGATGAATGCCATTCTGGGGCTCACGCGCATGGTGATGGAGTCCGACCTGAAACCATGGCAGCGCGATCAACTTGACAAGGTCAATCGGTCCGGCAAGGCACTGGTGCGCATCATCGACGATATTCTGGACTATTCGCGTATCGAAGCCGGGCGCCTGGCGATCGAGCGCATCCCGATGCGGCTGGAGGCGGTCCTCATCGAGGTCGCGGAACTGCTCGGTCTGCAGGCCGAAGAAAAGGGGCTGGAGCTGTTTTTCGATATCGATCACGACACCCCGCTGCTCGTGATGGGTGACCCGTTTCGCCTGGTTCAGGTCCTGAACAATCTGGTCGGTAACGCCATCAAATTCACCGACCATGGCGAAATCCATGTCGACGTGCGGATCGAGCATCGGGCACAGTCCAGTATGACGCTGCGATTCAGCGTGCGCGACACCGGTATCGGCATCGCACCGGATCAGGTTGGCCTGCTGTTCCAACCCTTCTCGCAAGCGGATTCCAGCATGACACGCAAATTCGGTGGCAGCGGGTTGGGACTGGTCATCGTCAAGAAGTTGGTCGAGCTTCTGGGTGGCCAGGTCACACTCGACAGCACCATCAGCAACGGGACGAATGTCATTTTCACCGTCGAGGTCGGCATCGTACCGGATGAGATTGGCCAGGTCGATCACATGGGCCAGAATTTGCAACAAATGCGTGGCAAGCGGGTGCTGGTGGTGGACGACCAGGCGAATTCACGCCAGATCCTGATGCTGCTGTTGATGGCGTGGGGCATGGAGGTGGTTGAGGCCGACACCGGCCCACACGCGCTGGAACAGGTCGCAAAAGCAAACAAGGCGGGACAGCCGTTTCATGCCCTGTTGCTGGATTGGCATATGCCCGGCATGAGCGGACTGGAGGTCGCGGCTGAACTGCGGGCACAGGAAGAAGCCAGCGGACTGACTACGCCATTGCCGATCTTGATGGTCACCGCCCACAACAAGACCACGCTGCTGCTCAAGCCCGAAGCGGCCTGCATCAACGGCGTCCTCACCAAACCTGTGGTTCCTTCCTACTTGTTCGATGCCTTGCTGCACGGTGGCGTGCGCCCGGTGCAACCGTCGGAAGCCCTCCATATGCAGCGATTCGACGACCTGCGTGTGCTGCTGGTCGAGGACAATGAACTCAATCAGGAAGTCGCGGCCAGCATCATCAGAAAACGCGGCGCAATCCTCACCATTGCCTCGCATGGCGGCGAAGCGGTGGAACTGGTGAAGAGCCAGGAGTTTGATTTGGTGCTGATGGATCTGCACATGCCGGTGATGGGCGGCATTGAAGCCACCCGCCAGATTCGCCAGCTTCCGCTGGGAAAAAACCTGCCGATCGTCGCCATGACTGCCGCCGTCATGGCGGAAGACCGGGAACGCTGCCGGGCGGTTGGCATGGTCGACTTCATACCCAAGCCGGTGGAGCCCGAAGACATCGTCAGGGTTTTCAGAACCCACACTCAACCGGGTGCCAAAAGCCAATCCGCCACCATGTCCGTAATTCCGAAGGCTGAACCGATGCTTGATTTGGGACAGGGATTGCGCAGACTCGACGGTGACCGTGTACTCCAGCAACGGCTGCTCCACAGTTTTACCGAGAGTTATCACGACTTGATCCAGCGTCTGGATGGGTTGCTGGCCAAAGACCGAGCTCACGAAGCCATCGATCTCATCCACTCCGTCAAGGGGATCGCCGCCAATCTGGGCGCTGCTGCACTGGCCGACGCCTGCGCCCGCCTGATTGTGCAATTGAGAGCACAGGCCTTGCTGAGCACCCGTACCGCATTCGAAGCGACTGCGGTCGAAACGCTCAGACTCATGCAGCAAAGTATTTCAGACTATGAGCAACCCGGTCCGAGCAAGAGGTCGGCAAACACGTCGGTATCGCTGGGGGAAACTGTCCGGTTGCTGGAACCATTTATCGTTGGCCAGGAAATTGTTCCCGACAAGTTACTTGAATCGATGCGTTACCTTGCCGATGCGCGTTTTTCTTGTTCTCCTCTGTTACGTGAATTGCAGCAGCACCTGGATAACTTCGACCATCCACAGTCTTTGAGGGTCTTCAATTTATTGAAAATCAAAAGTCGAGCCTCACAATGAATGACACCGAACTGATGCCATACGAAAATCCGCTGATCCTGCTGGTGGACGATTTGCCAACCAATTTGCATGTTTTGGTGTCGGATCTCAAGACGGATTTTCGTCTCAAGACGGCCACCAGTGGCGCGTCTGCGCTGACGCTGCTCACCGCTCAGTCCGAGTTGCCGAAACTGGTCATACTCGATGTCAAAATGCCTGGCATGAACGGCATTGAGGTGCTGCGTCGTATGCGTGCAGACCCTCGCAGCTGCGACATCCCCGTCATCCTAGTGAGTTCCGACATCTCGGAGCAAAACGAGCTGGCCGGGCTGAACCTGGGCGCAGACGACTATCTGATTAAACCAATTTTCAAAGGGACGCTGATCATTCGTGTGCGTAACTTAATTCAGCGCAATGCGGAACGCAGCAGACTCCGACTGGCCGCTTGTGTCTTTCATTACAGCGGAGAAGCGATCCTGATCACCGACCGCCACAATCTCATTGTCGATGTCAACGCCGCCTTCAGTAAATTGACCGGGTACGACAAGGCTGACGTACTGGGCTGCAACCCGAGGCTGCTGTCCACGGGACGATCCAGCAAGGAAGAATACCGGCTCATGTGGGAGGCCATTTCAAATATTGGCGTCTGGCAAGGTGAGTTATGGGACCGGCGCAAGGATGGTAGCGTTTATCCCAAAATGATGACGATTTCTGTGGTGCGCGACAGGGCGGGGGAAATCGAATTCCATCTGGCCAACTTTGTTGACGTCAGCCACTACAAAGAATCAGAAAAACGCATTGAACATCTCGCCCACCACGACACGTTGACGGGTCTGCCAAACAGACTGCATTTGCAGATTTTCCTGGAGCAATCCATGTTGATCGCCACACGCATGTCCGAACAATTGGTCGTCATGTTTCTAGATCTTGATCGATTCAAAGTCGTCAATGACACCCTCGGTCATTCAATCGGGGATGCTTTGCTGGTTCAGGTGGCAACTCGTTTGAAGTCCTGCCTTCGCGAATACGACGCGGTGGCGCGCTTGGGCGGCGACGAGTTCGTCGTCATCTTGCGTGGCCATGACATATTGACTGATGCAGCCACCGTCGCAAAAAAAATTAACCATCGACTTAACCAACCCTACTTAGTGGGCAACCATACCTTGCGCGCATCGGGCAGCATTGGCATCGCACTTTATCCGGACAATGGAGGTCGCGTTGACGACTTGATGAAAAATGCCGATACAGCCATGTATGTCGCCAAATCAGAAGGCGGTAATGGATTTCGCTTCTTTTCAGCGGACATGAACCGGCATGCCCATGAAAAGCTGAAAATGGAAAATGAATTGTATGAGGCGCTTGAAAAGCAGGAGTTGCGCCTGTATTACCAAATTCAGGTCGATGGTATGGCTCGGCTCGTGGGTGCTGAAGCCTTGATCCGCTGGCTGCATCCTGAACACGGCCTGGTGTCTCCCATGCAATTCATTCCGCTGGCCGAAGAATCCGGGTTGATCTTGCCGATCGGGTATTGGGTACTGGAAACGGCGTGCGCACAACTCAAGACATGGGAAAACGATGCGCTTACTCGCGATCTAATTTTGTCGGTGAACTTGAGTGCCAAGCAGTTTCGCCAGGTTGATTTTGCCGCTCACGTGCAAGATGTTGTGCAACGTCATGCGATCAACCCGGCACGGCTCGTCTTGGAAATCACGGAAAGCTTGTTGCTGAAAAATATCGAAAACGTGATCGCCACCATGAATGAATTGAGAGCCATCGGTGTCCAGTTCTCATTGGATGACTTTGGCACTGGTTATTCATGTCTGCAGTACCTCAAACGCTTGCCGCTCTACCAACTCAAAATCGACAAATCGTTCGTACGCGAACTGACAACCGATAAAAATGACCAAGCGATCGTAGGCACCATCATCGCCATGGCTCAGAATCTGGGCTTGGATGTCATCGCTGAAGGGGTCGAGACAAAGGAACAACAACGCCTCCTCATGGACAAGGGATGTGCCCATTTTCAAGGCTATTTGTTCAGTCAACCCGTGCCGATTGGTGAATTTGAAGCATTTTTACAGCCGCCAATTGCAATTGATACCGGCGCGTATGCCAGCGGCGTTGTTGACTCGCAGGATTAGACCGCTTCGCGAAAGGCATGCTCCAACATTTTTATTCGGTCAAACTAAGAAATTTGCTCGTGATGTTTGAGCGACTGCTTTCTCTCGCCAAGTGCTGGCCGCGAATGATCGGTCCTCATTTCAGCCAGTGGCAGACATTGGCATGTTGCCGAATACCACGAATGGCTTCTGACCGGAGACGAACTGGGCAACCGGTATGCAGCCTGACGTGAACGGCTCTTATGGGTCTGAAGCTGCCTCTCACTCTACTGACAGTCGATGCCGCAGTACCTCGTCGTTTTATGCGTTTGTCTCAGGCAGCCCTTGCCATTCACCGGTTAAAGTAGCAGTCTCAATTCAGCCCCAAGGCGTGAAACACATGAATGGCGCCATACGCGTCATTGGCGGCGTAGGTCAGTTGTGATGGCGTCAGCTGTGGCATGGACCAGTTGGAGGTGGCGGCTTTTTTGGACTTGGCGAAGCGTTGGTTGAACAGCACGGCGATACCGCCTTTGATGCCCATGTCTTTTCGATAGCCACGGGCCTGAAAAACGGTGTTGAGTTCCAGTACATCAGCCGGGTCAACGCCCAGTTTGTGAATGATGCGCCGGCGGTCGTC
>JBBKVN010000442.1:0-2505 GCA_037968455.1 Rhodoferax sp. | reverse complement strand
TGGTCATAGTCGGCACCCACAGGCAGGCGGGCCAACCGCGTGACCAGCTCTGCGTCGTAACGCTCCAACCCTTTGATCTGGAGTTCGCCCAGGCGGTAACTGGGGCCGGAGTCCAGGGTGACGTTGAGGTGAGCCAGCTTTGCGGATGGGTCAATGTCAGCCAGGGTGGAGCCCAATTGCCCGGCGGGGAAGCGTTCGCCGGTCAGCTGGCGCAGCGCTTGTAATTTGGCCGCATCCCAGCGCTCCTGGCTAAATCGCATACCGTTGCGCAAGGGCCAGTCGTTCTGAATTTTCTCGCGCTGCAGTTGGGTGGTCGGGTCCTGCGCAATGGCGCCGGTGAAGGTCAGATTCACATCGCTCACGATGGCGGGCTCACCCGGCACCACCGTTAGTTTGACCGTGCGGCGGCGGTCCCCGGGGGTGATGTCCAGTTCCGCCTGTATCTCAGGCGAGAAATAACCAGCCGTGCCCACCAGCGCGCGGCTGTCCTCTTGGGCAACCAGCATTAGTCGCCTCAATTCGTTGTCGCTCAAGTCGCTGACCTCGCGATAGCGCTTGATTTCCAGATGAGTGTTCAGCAGATTGCGAATGGCGTCGGGGGCATCAATCGTGAGTTCAAACGCAGGCCGCGGGGCCTCAGCGCTGGGCGGCGTTGCAGGCGGGGGCTCCTGAGCGACGGCCCCCACGGGGAGGACAACCATCAGGGCAGCAATGAGTCGCGATTTCATTTCGACAACAGTCGCATGGTGTCCTCCAGGCCTTTCAGCGTGAGGGGAAACATGCGCTGATTCATCAGCTGTTGAATCACGCTGATGCTCTGGCGGTACTCCCAGACGCCTTGCGGCTCGGGGTTGATCCAGGCGAACTTGGGAAACGCGCTGGTCAGGCGTCCCAGCCACTCGACACCGGTTTCTTCATTGCTGTATTCAACGCTGCCACCGGGCTGCAGTATTTCATACGGGCTCATGGTCGCGTCACCCACAAAGATGAGTTTGTAGTCTTTGTTGTATTTGCGAATGATGTCCCAGGTGGCGAACTTCTCGGCAAAACGGCGCCGGTTGTTCTTCCACATGAAGTCATAAACGCAGTTGTGAAAGTAATAAAACTCCAAGTGCTTGAACTCTGCCTTGGCGGCAGAGAACATCTCCTCGACCCGCGTGATGTGGTCGTCCATGGAGCCACCCACGTCCATCAGCAGCAGCACCTTGACGTTGTTGTGGCGCTCCGGCCGCATCTTGATGTCTAGGTAGCCGGCATTGGCGGCGGTGGAGCGGATGGTGTTGTCCAGGTCCAGCTCGTCCTCGTGGCCCTCGCGGGCGAACTTGCGCAGGCGGCGCAAAGCCACCTTGATGTTGCGCGTGCCCAGCTCCTGGGTGTCGTCGTAATCCTTGTAGGCGCGTTGGTCCCAGACCTTGACGGCGCTGCGGTTGCGGCTTTTGTCCTGGCCGATGCGAATGCCTTGCGGGTTTTGGCCATAGGCGCCAAAGGGGCTGGTGCCGCCAGTGCCAATCCACTTGCTGCCGCCCTCGTGTCGCTCTTTTTGCTCCTCGAACCGCTTTTTGAGCGTCTCCATCAACTCATCCCAGCCCATTTTCTCGATCTTGGCGCGCTCCTCGGCGCTCAGATCAAGTTCTAGGTTTTTGCGCAACCACTCCAGCGGCACTTCCTTGGTGAAGTCCGCCACCATCTCGATGCCTTTGAAATAGGCGGAAAAAGCGCGGTCGAACTTGTCGAAATGCTTCTCGTCTTTCACCAAGGCGGTGCGACTCAGGTAATAAAAGTCGTCAATCTTGTAGCCCGTGGGGCCGCCCTCAACGTCCGGTTCGGGCGTGTTCGGCCCCACCACGCCTTCTTTCAGGGCTTCCAGCAGGGTCAGGTATTCCTTGACGGACACCGGCAACTTGGCCGACCGAAGGGTGTAGAAGAAATCAATCAACATGATGGGGTCTCTGAGTCGTCGCCAGTGGCATTGGTTCCGCCATCAGGCGCGGGGTTTGTCCAACTGGTAAAGCAACTGGGCTTTCACTTCGGGCCATTCACCGCTGCGCAAGCTGTACATGACCGTGTCGCGAATCGTGCCGTCGCGGCGCAGGGCATGGCCGCGAATCACGCCGTCTTTGCGGGCACCTAGGCGCTCGATGGCGGCTTGGGAGGCAAAGTTAAAGTTGTCCGTGCGCCAGCCCACCACGTTGCAGTTCAGCGCTTCAAACGCGTGCGTCATCATGAGCAGCTTGGTGGTGGTGTTGACATGGGTGCGCTGGCAGCGCTTGGCGTACCAGGTCCAACCAATCTCGACCCGCTTCACGGCGGGGATGATGTCGTGAAAGCTGGTGCAACCCAGCACGGTGCCCGTCGCGGTGTCCGTCACCGCAAAAGCGAACCGGTTTCCGGCGTCCCGCATGGCCAGTGCATCCCGGATGTACTGGGCGGTTTGCTCAGGCTCCGGCACCGAGGTGATGCGCAGTTTCCACAGTTCGCCATTCGCCGCTGCCGCACGCAAGCCGT
>JBBKVN010000441.1:0-2861 GCA_037968455.1 Rhodoferax sp. | reverse complement strand
TGATCGTTCGACAACGCGTCAACTTAGCGTGTCGCCGTCCTTGCGCACCGCATGAGCCGGCATCCCGCCTTGGTGAGTGCCATGAACGTGGCCCGCCGAGCCGGGCTTGAGGGCGGGTTGCTGGCGCGCCATGTCGGACAAGCCCGTCAAAATTCCGCAGTGCGCCGCATCTTGGGCGTCCTGACACTGGGCGCGCAAGATCTTTAGCTGCTTCTCCAATTGCTTCAGGCCTCGCATGCGCTCAGCGACGTGACCAATGTGCTCGTCCAGCAGCTCATTCACGGCAGCGCAGTTGTCGGCGGGTGAATCCTTGAAACGCAGCAGCACGCGAATCTCGTCCAGCGTCATGTCCAGGCTGCGGCAATGCCGCACAAAGGACAGGCGCTCCACATGCCCCTCGTCATAAATGCGGTAGTTGCCCTCCGTTCGCGCAGCGACCGGCAACAAGCCTTCGCGCTCGTAATAGCGAATGGTGTCGATCTGTGTGCCCGTCAGTTGGGCCAACAACCCAATCTTCATGTCAATCCTTTGTGTTTTCTCTCGCGGGTCCGCGGGGTCAACCCCGCTTGGTCAGGGCAGGTGCTTAAAACGGCCCATCGTAGTTGTTTGCCGGCAGCACGACCTATGGCAAATAGCGTCCCTTTTGGGCCACGGGTTTCGATGCCCCCTTTTATATTGATTTTCAGAGTACTGAACTCAATTTCAGGTCCTTTTATTAACTTTTACAGGGTTATACATTTATCGCCAGCACCAAATCCGCAACTAACAGGAGAAATACATGAAAGCAATGGTCCTCAAAGAATATGGCAACAGTTCCGAGTTTCAATTGGCAGAAATGCCCCAACCGGCTGTCAAAGGGGGCCATGTTCTGGTGCGCGTTGCCGCCACCAGCGTCAACACGGTGGACACCATGATCCGCCTCATGGGCAAGGATTTGCCGCTGTCGCCGGATCTGCCCGCAGTACTCGGTATGGACTTTGCCGGCACCATTGAAGCCGTCGGCGAAGGCGTCACCCAATTTGCCGCAGGCGATGAGGTCTACGGCTGTGCTGGTGGACTCGCCGCCCTGCAAGGCGCGCTGGCCGAGTACATGGTGGCCGATGCCCGGTTGATTGCCCGCAAGCCGAAATCCATCTCCATGCGTGAGGCGGCAGCGCTGCCGCTGGTGGGCATCACCGCCTACGAAGGACTGCAACGCGCCGGCGCCAAAGCCGGACAGAAAATTCTGGTTCACGGCGGCGCAGGCGGTGTGGGTCACGTCGCCGTGCAATTGGCCAAGCACTTTGGCGCGGATGTCTATGCCACGGCCAGTGCCGACAAGCCGATGAAAATCATTGAAAGTTATGGCGCCACCGCCATCAACTACAAGACCGAGAAGATCGCTGACTATGTGGAAAAACACACTGGCGGCGCTGGCTTCGACGTCGTTTTCGACTCGGTTGGTGGTGCCAACTTGACGAATTCCTTTGAAGCGGCTGCGCTGAATGGACACGTCGCCACCACCGTTTCACTTCTGGAACTGGATTTGACGCCTGCTCACTTCAAAGGGTTGTCCCTGCACGTGGTCTTCATGCTGATCCCGATGCTGTACGACCACAAACGAGACGAGCACGGCGCCATTTTGGCCAAACTCGCCGAGATTGTGGATGCGGGTGCACTGAAGCCTTTGCTGGACGAGACCGAGTTTGGTCTGGCTGACGTTGGCAAGGCTTACGAGCGACTGTCCAGCGGACAAGCCATTGGCAAAGTGGTTATTGCCATTTAACAGCGGACTGGTGCAAGTCCACATCGTCCGACTTGCACCGGACCTTGCCGTCACCCCACGCGCGGGGTTGGTCGCCGTCAGGCTCTATTGAATCAGCGCCTTTGATCAGAGACTCAGGTCGTACTCAATGGTCAGCGGCGCATGGTCGGAGAACTTTTCGCCCTTGTAGATCGAGGCCTGCTTCGCCGATGCGGCCAGCGCTGGCGTTGCCAAATGGTAGTCCAGCCGCCATCCCACATTCTTGGCATAAGCCTGCCCCCGGTTGCTCCACCAAGTGTAGGCCTCGTCGGTCGTCGTTGGGTGCAGGCGGCGGTAGACATCCACCATGCCGGTTTCGTCCAGCAGTTTGGTCATCCAGGCCCGCTCCTCAGGCAAGAACCCGGAGTTTTTGCGATTGCCTTTGAAGTTCTTTAAATCGATTTCGTGGTGGGCAATGTTGATATCGCCGCACAACACAAACTCCCGCTCGCCCTTGAGCCGCTGCAAATGCGGGTACATCTCTTCCAGGAATCGATATTTGGCTTGTTGGCGCTCGTCCCCGGACGATCCACTGGGGAAGTAACAGCTGATGATGGACCGCTTGGCGGAAGGCGTGTCGAAGCGCAACTCCACATAGCGGCCCTCCAAGTCAAACTCGGGCGAGTTGTAGCCCACAATCACATCACTAGGCTCATGGTGGGTGTAAACGCCCACGCCGGAGTAGCCTTTTTTCTGCGCAAAATGGAAGTAACCGTTCAGGTTGGCCAGGGCTTCAAAGCGGCCTTCGACGTCGGTGGCCTGCGCCTTGACCTCTTGCACACAAATACAATCCGGGTTCACGCCGGTCATCCAGGCCTCCAGGCCTTTGGTGGTGGCAGAGCGGATACCGTTGAGGTTGAGGCTGGTTAATTTAAACAAGGATTTCCTCATGTCTGAGAGTGTGACAACAAGCGCTGAACCTACCCCATCACACGATGCGTTGGCTCAGGATTTTGTGCAGTTTGCGGTGGAAGGCGGCGTGCTTCGCTTTGGAGAATTCAAAACCAAAGCGGGTCGCATGAGCCCCTACTTCTTCAATGCCGGCCTGTTCGACGATGGAGCCAAACTGGGCCGACTC
>JBBKVN010000440.1:0-21350 GCA_037968455.1 Rhodoferax sp. | reverse complement strand
ATTTCGTAGTCGAGGAGTTTTTGTCCATCAACAATAGCCAAGCGGCGTTCTTCAGCCTGGGTGGCGTTAATCAGCATCCGTTTCATGGGAGACAGTCCTTCAATTCAATAACAAACATGCTCTTGACGAGCAATTGATACCGGAACGAACGCTTTGAATTGAGGAGGAATTGCCGGAGAACCAGAACTTAGGTAACAAGTCCTGGTGTAGGCGCGTGGAGGAGAGCGGGTAGATTGTGTTGTGGAAGTGCTATCAACTTCATTGCAGGTAGCGCCCGGTAGACGGGCGCAGATGACCGATTGATGCCAAAAAACGGCGCGACAGCGCACCGCAGGCAGTTACAAATCTGGTTCATCAACACAAACATATCGCTTCATTCCGATCACAGACCTCGGGTCTGTGAACTTTGGGTATTCCATTTCATTGTTTCAAGGCGTCGTCTTGACCATTTGCTGTCACAGACCACCCAAGCAACTGGCTTGTGGTTTGAGTGTGCAGCGACTGGCGGTACCGACTTACTAGCGGCGCCGGGGTGGGTGAACTAAACTTCACCTCAATTACGAATTAACCTTCAGTCAAATCAACAACTTACAGCAGATCGCTAGTGGAACAAATTATAGTGGGCAATCCCGTCTCTCCCGCACCGCAAGTTAAAACCGTTTTGGTGGATGAGGATTCCGCCGGACAGCGGTTGGATAACTTTCTGATGCGTCACCTGAAAGGCGTGCCCAAGTCCCATGTCTACCGCATCATTCGCAGCGGCGAGGTTCGGGTCAACAAAGGCCGGGCGTCGGCTGATGATCGTGTCGCAGCCGGTGACTTGGTTCGCCTGCCGCCAGTCAGAATTTCGGAACGTGTGGCCGAAAAGGCGGAGGCGATGGCCGCCACCATCGCCAGTAGTGCGCCAGCCCGGCAGTTTTCAATCTTGTTTGAGGACGAGCATTTGCTGGCAATTGATAAACCGGCCGGAGTGGCTGTGCACGGCGGATCGGGTGTCAGCTTTGGCATCATCGAACAACTGCGCATGGCGCGCCCGCAAGCCTTGTTTCTTGAGTTGATTCATCGTCTGGATCGGGAAACGAGTGGCATTTTGCTCATTGCCAAGAAAAGAAGTGCACTCAAGCACCTGCAAAATCAGTTTCGAGAGCGAGAAACCGGGAAAACATATCTCGCGTTGGTGCTTGGTCGATGGCCATCCAGCAAAAAGGTGCTGGATAAGCCTTTGCACAAATATCTGTTGGCGGATGGTGAGCGGCGAGTCAAAGTGGTGTCCAAAGACGATCCAGATGGCATGCCGTCTGTGACCTTGGTTAAGCCACGGGGCACATCAGCCAAAGATTACACCTTGCTTGAAGTGACGATCAAGACAGGCCGCACTCACCAAATCAGGGTTCATCTAGCTAGCGAGGGCTATCCGATTGCAGGTGATGACAAGTACGGTAATTTCGATCGCAACAAGCAATTAATGCGAATAATGGATGCGCCTGCGCTCAAGAGGATGTACTTGCATGCTTGGCGTTTGCAGTTCAGCCACCCTGCAAGCGGCAAGCGAATTGAACTTTTGGCGCCATTGCCGATTGAACTTGAAGAATTCTCTGACCATGTCGCTCCCACCATTGATTGATGCGCCCCGTGTGCGGCGCTTTGACCTGATCGCTTTTGATTGGGATGGCACATTGTTTGACTCGACCGCCATCATCACTCGTTGCATTCAACGCGCGGTTCAGGATGTGGGGGGCACAGTGCCTTCCGACAAGGACGCGTCCTACGTCATTGGCATGGGGTTGATGCAGGCCCTGGCGCACGCCGCGCCTGACGTGCCCGTTGATCGTTACCCGGAGTTGGGCGCCCGCTATCAGCATCACTACAAAATTCACCAAACTGACATCAGTTTGTTCAGCGGTGTGTTGGAAATGTTGTTGGATTTGAAAACTCGCCACCCCCATTTAACGGTGGCGACAGGAAAAAGTCGACGGGGGTTGGACGAGGTTTTACAAACAGTGGAGTTAAAAAACGTGTTCAATGGCTCCCGCACCGCGGATGAGACAGCGGGAAAGCCACATCCTCAAATGCTGAACGAGCTGATGCAAGAGTTTGGCGTCACCCCGGAGCGGACGCTAATGATTGGCGACACCACACACGATCTTCAGATGGCGTTGAATGCGGGCTGTGCTCGGTTAGGTGTGAGTTATGGTGCGCATGAGCCCGAAGCCTTTCACGAGCTGTCGCCGCTGTTTATTGCGCATTCGGTGGATGAGTTGCATGACTGGCTTCGAAACAACGCCTGAATTCAGGTCGCCACGATATGACGGAGTCCATTCCATTGTGTCCATCAGCTGCCTTGGTGGACAGCTCAGCCGCCGTTTCCTTTGATGTGGCTTATATCGGCCAGCCTTGTCGCGCGTTTGCGATTCGCTATCAAGGTCAGGTTCATGCGTATTTGAACCGTTGCAGCCACGTCCCGATGGAGATGGATTACCAACCGAATCAATTTTTTGATATGACAGGGCACTGGTTGATGTGTGCAACACACGGTGCAACCTATCATCCGCAGACGGGCCAATGCCGAATGGGACCGTGTCGAGGTGGTTTGATCAAGATTGAGGTGTCGGAGTTCGGCGACGTCGTGCACTGGCATACTGCCCAGCACCTCCAACCCGTAGAGTTTTGAATGACTGAACCTGATTCGCCTGAAAACAGACGGCCTGGATTTGATGCTGACTCTGCATCAAATAGTGACTTAAACCCCATGCATAAAGCCAGTGGTGCTATGAAAAACGAATCAAATAGTAATGTAGTAAATGATAGTGCTTGGGAGCGCAAGACCCTCGAGAAGTTGGTTTTTGCAACCCTGAGCGAGCAGCGCTCTGTTCGACGCTGGCGCACATTTTTCCGTCTGACCTGGGTGGCATTTTTTGGCTTCCTGGTTTGGCTGTGGTTTGCCCAAAGTCATCCCACGCCCGATGCATCAACGCCGCACACGGCTGTGGTCGAGATCAAAGGGGAGATTGCCTCTGGTGCCGAGGCCAGCGCGGACTTACTCATTGCGGCCATGAGAAGTGCGTTTGAAGACAACGGCGCAAAGGCTGTGGTGCTGTTGATCAACTCGCCAGGGGGAAGCCCTGTTCAAGCCGGCATCATCAATGATGAGATTCGCCGGCTAAAAGCACTTCATCACAAGCCGGTTTATGCCGTGGTGGAAGAGACTTGTGCGTCCGCCGCCTATTACATTGCTGTGGCAGCGGATCAGATATTTGTCGACAAGGCCAGCATCGTGGGCAGCATTGGCGTGCTGATGGATGGCTTTGGCTTCACCGGACTGATGGAAAAGCTCGGCGTAGAGCGCCGCTTGATGACGGCGGGCGAGAACAAGGGGTTTTTGGACCCCTTTAGCCCTCAGACTGACAAGCAGCGCGTTTTTGCCCAAGCCATGCTGAATCAAATCCATCAGCAGTTCATTGACGTGGTGAAGGCTGGCCGAGGTGACCGCTTGAAGGAAACGCCAGAGACTTTCAGCGGACTGTTTTGGAGTGGGCAGCAAGCCATTGAGCTGGGCCTGGCCGATCACTTGGGCAGCTTGGATTATGTGGCGCGAGAGGTTGTTAAGTCAGAAGACATCATTGACTACACCCGCCGAGACAATGTGGCTGAGCGGTTGTTCAAGCGTTTTGGCGTCGCAATGGGTGAGGGCGCGGCACGCACCCTGTCTTTTCAGCCTTCGTTGCGCTGATTGACGCAGTCATTGCGCTGACGATGACTTCATCGCCCCAATGCAAAAACGGCAGGGGTTGAGTTGTCTGTCACCGTCGCTTTCTGGCGCCAGTTTTTAACGGTTTCGCTGGCGCACACGCCCCGACCCAAGGTCAACCCGCTGCTAACTGCTAATCGGGTGTTAGGTTGCAGTGTCTGCAGCAGAGATTGCATCAACGCCGCATTGCGGTAGGGCGTTTCGATAAAGATCTGGGCCTGTCCGGTTTTCAGTGCCAACGACTCAAGCTCCCTGATGCGTTTTGCGCGCTCACTGGGCTCTTGTGGCAAATAGCCTACAAATGCAAAGTTTTGGCCGTTGAGTCCGCTGGCGGCCAGCGCCAGCAGGAGTGACACGGGACCGGTCAGTGGAATCACTTCAATCCCCAAGTCATGTGCGGCTCGCACCACAGAGGAACCAGGGTCGGCAATCGCAGGCATGCCCGCCTCACTCCCTAAACCGATGTCATGGCCTTGCAACGCAGCACCCAGCAGTGGGCGTGCGTCAAAGTTTCCAGTGTGGTCTCCCTTTTTATGCACCTCCCGCGGCAGTTCGGTGATGTGGAGTTCTTGTAGTGGGTGGCCCAAGGGAACCGCTTCACCGACGCGCTTTAGAAAGGCGCGGGTCGTTTTCGCGTTTTCGCAGACCCAGTGCTGAAGTCCAGCGGCCACCGTTAGTGTCCCGAGCGGCATGGTGTCAGTTAATGCCATGGGTTCATTGCAGCCAAAATCCAATGGCGCCGGAACAAGGTAGAGTTTTCCCTTGGGATTTGTGGTGTTGTTGGATGCAGGCGTCATGGGTTTATAGGAGTTGAAGGCCCGCTGCTTCAAGCATTTGGCATGTCCGTATCAGGGGCAGACCAATCAGCGCGGTTGGGTCGTCATTGTCGATGGACGACAGCAAGGCGATACCCATACCTTCGCTTTTGGCGCTTCCCGCGCAGTCATAGGGCATTTCCGCTCTCAAATACGCATCAATCTGTGCGTCACTCAAATCGCGGAAGGTAACTTTGACTTGAGCCAAGTCCATTTGCGCAAACCCGCTTTTCTGGCAGACCACCGCGACAGCGGTTTGGAAGACTACGACTTTTCCTCGCATTTTTTGCAGTTGGGCGAGGGCGCGCGGGTAGTCCCCTGGTTTGCCGAGCGCCTCGCCGTCCAAATCCGCCACTTGGTCAGACCCTATGACGATGCTGTCTGGAAACTTGGCAGCGACAGCGCGTGCTTTGCTCATTGCAAGGCGACACGCAAGTTGCTGTGGTGTTTCATGGGGTTGTGGGGTTTCGTCAACGTCGGGCGCGGCGACCGTAAAGGGAATGCGCAAGCGTTCAAGTAACTCGCGTCGGTAGGGTGAGGTCGAGCCCAGGACGAGTTTTCGGGGTGTGATTTCAAGCATAGGTTGATTCTCTTACACTCGATACATGAATACTGAGTCTCTTGCACCCCGTCTCGACGTCAAATCCTTTGCGCAATCTGCCCGTGAAATATCCGGCCACGATTCGCTATCGAACTATGAGCGCCTGTTGGTTGAGACGCATGGCGTTGGTGCGGATCGTTTGTTAAATTGGTCTGCCCAGGGTGAGATCAAGGGCGGTGAGGCGGGTTCAGATCAGATTTGGCTGCACGTTCAAGCCGATGTGATATTGCCTTTGACTTGTCAACGCTGTTTAGCGCCCGTGGACAGTGTTGTTAGCGTGAGTCGCTCCTTTAGATTCGTGTCGTCGGAAGAAGAGGCCGAGCAGCAGGACGACGATTGCGAGGAGGATGTCCTTGCGTTGACCTCAGATTTCAAGCTCTCAGAGTTGATCGAGGATGAGATATTGATGGAATTGCCATTGGTGCCGCGGCACGACGAGTGCCCAAGTGACGTAGTCATGGCGGCTGAGGATGCCAATTTCGAAGCTGCTTCCGCTGAAAAGCGCAACCCGTTTGCTGTTCTTGCCAAGCTCCAAGACGCCAAGTTGAAGTGATGTTTCAGGTTAAGCTATAATTTGAGGCTTCGCGTGGCACTAGTGGCTGCGTATTTCACCAATCCCAGATGTTGCGGGCGTCGCAACACAGACGTAAGGAGCCATCATGGCCGTCCAGCAAAATAAAAAATCTCCCTCCAAGCGCGGTATGCACCGGTCGCACAATGCCTTGGTCGTTCCTGGCATTGCAGTTGAGCCAACAACCGGTGAAATCCATTTGCGTCACCACATCAGCGCCACTGGTTTCTACCGTGGTCGTAAGGTGTTGAAGACAAAATCTGAAGCCTGATTTTTCTAATCACGCCAAAGGCCCGGGGCTACTTTAGTTGTAGCGCCGGGCCTTTGTTTTTGATGTGTTCGAAACCCGGTTTTTCTTGACCGCGGTGTACTAGATTTCCATCATGATCACTATTGCTGTCGACTGCATGGGAGGCGATCACGGCACGTCTGTCACGCTTCCCGCTTGCCTTGCCTTTCTCACTCAGCATTCGGAGGCTAGGTTGCTCTTGGTTGGGTTGCCTGAGGCGCTTGCAACTTTTTCGCATCCGCGAGCGACCTCCGTCTTTGCCAGTGAGGTCGTTGGTATGGATGACCCTCTGGAAGTGGCTTTGCGACGCAAGAAGGATTCGTCCATGCGCATCGCGATTCAGCAAGTCAAGGACGGTGCGGCGCAGGCGGCTGTGTCTGCGGGAAATACCGCCGCCCTGATGGCAATTTCTCGCTATGTGCTGAAAACTTTGGATGGTATTGATCGTCCCGCCATTGCCGGGCAAATCCCCAATGCCAAAGGTCACGGAACGACAGTGCTGGACATGGGGGCCAATGTGGATTGCACCGCTGAGCACTTGCTGCAATTTGCAGTCATGGGCGCGGCTCTGGTGTCGGCGCTGGACAATCGAGAAAACCCAACCGTTGGCTTGCTTAATATTGGCGAAGAGGCCATTAAGGGCAATGAAGTGATCAAAAAAGCTGGCGAGCTTTTGCGAACGGCCTCTAAAGCGGGTGATTTGAACTTCTACGGCAATGTAGAAGGAAATGATATTTTTAAAGGCACTGTTGATATCGTTGTTTGTGACGGTTTTGTGGGGAATGTGGCTTTAAAGGCCAGCGAGGGCCTTGCAACCATGATTGTCAATTTTTTGAAGATTGAGTTTTCCCGGAATATCTTGACCAAGATGGCTGCAATTGCGGCCTATCCCATCATATCGGCGCTTAAAAAGCGAATGGATCACCGTCGTTACAACGGGGGTGCCTTGTTGGGGCTTCGCGGCTTGGTATTCAAGAGTCACGGCTCGGCGGACGCGGTGGCCTTCGAGTTCGCTTTGGCGCGCGCGTATGATGCAGCCCGAAACAACTTGCTTGACCGTGTGCAAGCCCGAATCGCTCACGCTGCCCCTTTGTTGGTGGCGACCGAGACGTCGGCGCTCTCCCGTGCGGTCGCTTCAACCTGAATCATGAGACTCTATTCACGTATTACCGGCACTGGCAGTTACCTGCCCCCGCGGCGGCTCACCAATGCCGACTTGGTGGCCGATTTGGCTGCTCAAGGCGTCGAAACGTCCGACGAATGGATTGTTGAGCGCACCGGCATCAAAGCCCGCCACTTTGCGGCGCCTGATGTATGTGGCAGTGACTTGGCATTGGAGGCCGCTCAACGCGCGCTGGATGCTGCGGGTTTGTCGGCGCAGGATATCGATCTCATCATCGTTGCCACGTCAACTCCCGACATGGTTTTTCCATCAACCGCCTGCATTCTGCAAAATAAATTGGGTGCCAATGGCGGTGCCGCGTTCGATGTGCAAGCGGTTTGCAGTGGTTTTGTGTATGCACTGACTGTGGCGGACGCTTTGATCAAGACCGGCACGGCGACCAAGGCGTTGGTGGTCGGTACGGAAGTTTTTTCCCGAATCTTGGATTTCAAAGACCGCACGACATGCGTCCTGTTCGGTGACGGCGCCGGTGCCGTCGTGTTGGAGGCCTCGGATACACCGGGTATTCTGGCAAGCGACCTGCATGCCGACGGTAAACACGTTGGTATTCTGTGTGTTCCGGGTCAGGTGTCGGGTGGTCAGGTCATTGGTGATCCGCTGTTGAAAATGGATGGCCAAGCCGTCTTCAAGTTGGCTGTTGGTGTCTTGGAGCAAGCCGCTCGTGCCACGCTGGCGAAAGCGGGCAAGACAGAGGCAGACCTTGATTGGCTCGTCCCTCATCAAGCCAACATCCGGATCATGCAGAGCACGGCCAGAAAGCTCAAGATGTCTATGGACAAAGTGATTGTGACCGTCGATCAGCATGGCAATACCTCGGCGGCCTCGATTCCGTTGGCATTGGACGCGGGCGTGCGTGGCGGCCAGATCAAACCGGGTCAACTGCTGATGCTGGAAGGTGTTGGTGGTGGTTTTACCTGGGGTGCGGTGCTATTACAAATGTAGCTACCTGCGCAGGTCCTGTAAGGTCTTGACCGGTATTTGATCAAATTTTAGAGGCAAGTTTATGAATCCTTTTGCTTTTGTTTTTCCAGGGCAGGGCTCGCAGTCTGTTGGCATGCTGGATGCTTGGGGTGATCACCCTGTGGTTCGCGACGCGCTGAATGAGGCCTCTGAGGCTTTGGGTGAGGATGTCGGTCAACTCATTAAAGAAGGCCCCAAAGAGGCGTTGGCCCTGACCAGCAACACGCAGCCCGTGATGCTGGTGGCAGCTGTGGCCACTTATCGGGTTTGGATGGCAGAGACTGGTGTGGCTCCAGTTGCCGTTGCCGGTCACTCCCTGGGTGAATACTCTGCGTTGGTGGCAGCAGGATCATTGACGCTGGCTCAGGCAGCACCTCTGGTTCGTTTTCGCGCGCAAGCTATGCAAGACGCTGTGCCCGTCGGAGTGGGAGCGATGGCCGCTATTCTTGGCATGGATGCCACCAGAGTGGTGGCTGGCTGCGACGAAGTGATGGCGGCGCTGGGGGCTGATTCGACGGAAGTCGTTGCGGCGGTCAATTTCAATGATCCGATGCAAACTGTGATTGCGGGTAGCAAAGCGGCTGTCGATAAGGCGTGTGAGGTCTTAAAGGCCAACGGCGCCAAGCGGGCTCTGTTACTCCCCGTGTCAGCACCGTTTCACTCGGTGTTGATGAAGCCAGCAGCCGAAAAACTGCGTGATCAACTGCAAAATGTGGCCATCTTGCCACCTCAAATTCCGTTGATCAATAACATTGATGTGGCCACTCTGACTGACGTCAGCGCGATTCGCGATGCCTTGTACCGTCAGGCATTTGGCGCCGTGCGATGGGTTGAGTGTGTTCAGGCGATCAAGGCACTCGGTCTAAAGAATATTGTGGAGTGCGGTCCGGGCAAGGTATTGGCCGGCATGGTCAAGCGCATTGACCCGGAACTCAGCGGCTTCGCGCTGTTCGACCCCACCACCTTGGCCGACGTTAAAAATGTATTGTTGAGTGATTCAAATGAGTGAAGTTAAATTTGAGGGCCAAGTGGCGTTGGTGACGGGCGCCTCCCGAGGTATTGGTGCTGCCATTGCGCTGACGCTTGCCAAACGGGGTCTGAAAGTCATCGGAACGGCCACCACCGATGCGGGGGCAGAAAAAATTACCGAAACGTTGGCGGCATATCCGGGCTGCGGCGGTCGCACCCTGGATGTCAATGACGTGAAGTCATCTGAGGCGCTTATTGACGCCATCGTGAAAGAGCATGGCGGTCTACAGGTGCTCGTGAATAATGCAGGTATCACCCGTGACAACCTTGCCATGCGCATGAAGGATGACGAGTGGGATGCCGTGATGGATACAAATTTGAAGGCGGTTTTTCGCATGAGTCGCGCAGTGATGCGCACCATGATGAAACAGCGCTACGGCCGCATCATCAGCATCACCTCCGTGGTGGGGGCGTCTGGTAATGCGGGCCAGGCCAATTACGCGGCAGCCAAGGCCGGAGTCGCTGGCATGACCCGGGCGCTGGCCCGCGAGTTGGGGTCACGAAACATCACCGTGAATTGCGTGGCGCCCGGTTTCATTGAAACCGATATGACCGCCAGCCTCCAGGATGATCAGCAAAAGGCACTATTGAGCCAGATTCCCTTGGGCCATCTGGGGAAACCCAATGATATTGCCCATGCAGTGGCCTATTTGGCGTCACCAGAAGCGGCCTACGTCACAGGCCAAGAATTAAACGTCAACGGCGGCATGTACATGTCCTGATGACTGAGGGTGTGATGGCGATACATGTGTCGCCATCACACTTGGTTGAATACTACGAAGCAAGCCGATTTATCCGTGCGGCAGTTAGATTGGAGGAAACTCTCCAACCCCGGCTAAAATCACGGATCCATTCACAACCCTTTGAGGGAACCCATGAGCGATATTGAAGCACGCGTCAAAAAAATTATTGCCGAACAACTCGGTGTGGAAGAATCACAAGTCACCAGCGAAAAGGCCTTCGTGGCTGATTTGGGTGCCGATTCTCTCGACACTGTAGAGTTGGTCATGGCGTTGGAAGATGAGTTCGGAATTGAAATTCCCGACGAAGATGCGGAAAAAATCACCACGGTGCAAAACGCTATCGATTACGCCAATACGCACAAGAAAGCGTAATTCTCTATTTAAGCGGCGTGTAGGTGCTGCTTAAGCTGACTGAGAGGCGTGCGTCATCCTGTTGGAGGGCGTGCCTCAGTCAGTGAATCTGGTTTCATGCCGTCACTGACGGTTTTCTTCAGACGAACTATTGACTAAAAATTCTATGTCCCGTCGTCGCGTTGTCGTAACAGGTTTAGGTTGCATCAGTCCCGTGGGTAACACGGTCACTGACGCTTGGGCCAACTTGCTCGCCGGTCAATCCGGCATAGATTTAATTACCAAATTTGATGCCTCTAACTTCGCCTGCAAAATTGCGGGAGAAGTCAAAGGCTTTGATCTGGACGCCTACATTAGTGCTAAAGAAGCGCGCACTATGGATACGTTCATTCATTTCGGCGTCGCCGCAGCGGCTCAAGCCATCGCTGACTCTGGTTTGCCGATGGGCGATGCACTGGATGATGAGCTCGCCACCCGTATCGGCTGCATTGTTGGCTCCGGCATTGGCGGTTTGCCCATGATTGAGAGTGTGCAGACGGAGTACGCTCAACGTGGCCCACGCCGAATTTCTCCCTTTTTTGTACCCTCTACCATTGTCAATATGGTGGCCGGTCATATTTCAATGCGGTTTGGCCTGAAAGGCCCGAACCTGAGCATTGTGACGGCGTGCACTACCGGCTTGCATTGCATCGGCGAGGCCGGTCGCATGATCGAATATGGTGATGCTGATGTGATGGTTGCAGGCGGCTCTGAGGCCACGGTGTCCCCTCTGGGTGTCGGTGGATTTGCCGCCATGCGCGCCTTGAGCACACGCAATGACGACCCAAAAACAGCCTCTCGGCCATGGGACAAAGACCGCGATGGCTTTGTCCTGGGCGAGGGGGCTGGCGTCATGGTGCTTGAGGAATACGAGCACGCCAAAGCACGTGGCGCCAAAATTTACGCGGAGCTGGCAGGTTTCGGAATGAGCGGCGATGCCGGTCATATGACGGCTCCCAATATGGATGGCCCCCGCCGTGCCATGCTGAGTGCCATGCGCAATGCCGGCGTGAACGCGGACCAGGTCGATTATCTGAATGCGCATGGAACCTCAACTCCATTGGGCGATTTGAACGAAAGCAATGCCATTAAGGCCGCGTTGGGCGATCACGCCAAGAAGGTCGTTGTGAACTCCACCAAGTCCATGACCGGCCACTTGTTGGGTGGGGCGGGGGGCATTGAATCGGTATTCACGGTTCTGGCGCTTCACCACCAGAAGAGTCCGCCAACCATCAATATCTTCAATCAAGACCCGGAGTGCGATTTGGACTATTGCGCCAACACGGCTCGCGATATGAAAATTGATGTCGCCCTGAAAAATAATTTTGGATTTGGTGGCACCAACGGATCTCTCATTTTCAAGCGGGCGCCCTGATTTTTGCTTTTTGAAAGCCACTATTACTAAGACAGCCCCTTTCCCTGTGAACAGCGCCCCAGCGGTCCAATATCCGGTGGGGCGTTCCACTTTTCAAGGCTACTTTCTACTGGCAATCAGTGTGATTGGATGCCTGACGGGGGTGATGTGGCTGAGGACGGATGTCTCCATAGGCGGTCCTCAGATTGCTTTCTTCATCGTCTTGGTGAGTGTTCTATCGCTTGCGGGTCACGCCTGGTATCAAACTGAAGTCGGACTTTTGTCTTGGGGTGGGGAGAGCTGGACTTGGTCCAAAGGGCTCCAATCTACAAATGGTCGCCTAGCGGTTCATTTTGACGTTCAAGTTCTTATGATTCTGGCACTGCAGCCAGAAAAGGGCCGGCCTATGTGGCTTTGGGCTGAGCGAGCCTCAGATCCTGTTCGCTGGCGGGCGCTGCGTCGCGCAGTCTATGCCGACGAGGCCTCGGACTCCGCCGGCAGCAGCGCGCATGGGCTTGATAAATCCAAGGTGTCGTTGTGAGCGCAGAGTCTGACACCGTTTCTTCGCCCGAAGCTAGCACGGATAGTGATGCGCTGCTGGTTCAGCGCGCTGCAGCCGGCGACCAGCAAGCCTTCGAGCTGCTGGTCATCAAATATCAGAGGCGAATACAGCGGCTCATTGGCCGTATGGTTCGAGACGTTGATTTGGTCGAAGATATCGCTCAAGAAACCTTTATTCGCGCCTACCGGGCATTGCATCAATTCAGGGGAGATGCTCAGTTCTACACCTGGCTCTACCGTATCGCGGTCAATACGGCCAAGAAATTCCTGCTAGATATGAAGCGGGATCCGACGGTTTCCGAGGCTGCGTTTAAGTCAAATGACGACGACGATGAAACTTCTTGGGTCAAACACGAACCAATAGCAGATGAGACGCCGGAAACCGCATTGGCGGCAAAGGAGATCGCTGCGGCGGTCAACGCGGCATTGTTAGCGCTGCCAGATGATTTGCAGCAAGCAATTACCCTGAGAGAAATTGAAGGTTTGAGTTACGAGGAGATTGGTGAAGTGATGAATTGCCCGATTGGTACCGTCCGATCTCGAATTTTCAGGGCCCGTGAGGCGATTTCTAGCAAGGTTAAGCCGATGCTGGAGAAGCAAACGGGTAAGCGTTGGTAAGCCTCGTTGGAGTAGGAGTCATGGCACAAGAAACTATGAATGATCAAGAAGTCATATCGGCACTGGCCGATGGGCAATTGCGCGGCGATGCATTCATTCGCGCCATGGAGTTGCTTGAATCGCCTGACCATCGCGCAACTTGGCATGCCTATCATGTTGTGGGTGACACGATGAGAATGGGCGAGGGGCAGTGCGTTCAGCGAGACAGCGCGTTCTTGCAGCGATTGCAATCCACATTGGCGCATGATGCCGCGCCAAGCAATAGTCACGTGCTTCCCGTTTTGGATTCAGCTGCGAGTCGTTTGGGGCGACCGGGCAATTTCGCACATGCGGGAAACGATGCCCAGTTTCGCTGGAAAGCGTGGGGTGGTCTCGCCTCCATTTGTGCCGTGTCGTTCGTGGCGTGGCAGATGTATGGCGGGATAAATGAACAGGAAAGATTCGCACAAGTGGCTGCACCCTCTGAGACTGCACCGGTCATTGCTCAAGCGCCGGTTGTTAGAACTGCAGGTAACGCATCGGACATAGGTGCTGATAGCGTCATGATTCGAGATCCTCGACTGGATGCGTTGTTGGCTGCACACCAGCAATCCGGTGGTGCATCGGCATTCCAAAATCCGACAGGGTTTGTGCGCAGCGCAACGTTTACTGAGGTAGGGCGTTGAGAGTGATGTCGATGAACAGCGCACGACTGGGCTGGATCGGGGTGCTGGCGGTCGCTTCACTTTGCACCGCGCTATGGAGTTCAACGGCTGCCGCTCAATCCCGATCGGCACTGCCTATTGCCAAAGTTGCCGACGTTGGACAGGGCGAAATCAGCGTCAACGAGTGGTTGTTGAGCATTCATGAGGGGTCTCGGCGTCGGACTTACATAGGAACGTTTGTGGTGTCCGTCGGGGACTACATGTCGAGTGCCCGTATCTGGCACGTGTGCGACGGTGCACAGCAGTTGGAGCGCGTCGACACCCTCACCGGCACTCCCCGCTCCACGTTTCGCCGGGACAACGAGGTAATGACGTTTTGGCCTATGACCCGGGTCGCTGTGGCTGAGCGTCGAGCTGGCATGGGCCCGTTCCCCAATTGGATGGAGTCTGCCAATTCGGATATCGATCAGTTTTATAGAGTGAGGCGCCTCGGCACAGCTCGAGTGGCCGGATACGATTCAGAAGTCGTCTTGATGCGGCCCATCGATAAGCACCGCTTTGGCTACCGGGTCTGGACGGAAAAGAAAAGTGGTTTGATTGTCAAACTGCAGACCTTGGACGCCACCGGCAACGTATTGGAGCAGTCTGCTTTTTCTGAACTGTCACTGAATGCACCAGTCAGTGTTCGAGAGTTGGCCCAAATGATGGGCGACACGGCGGGTTACCGCGTTCAAAAACCGTCTTTGGTCAAAACAAGCGAGGTCGCTGAAGGTTGGTCCATGAGTAAAACGGTTCCTGGTTTCAAATCCATGAATTGTTTCAATCGAACCTTGGTTGCGAACTCAGGCGATGAAGTCAGTCGTGAGCAGGTATTTCAATGGGTGTTTTCAGACGGACTGGCTTCGGTGTCTTTGTTTGTTGGTGTTTTCGACCCCGCGCGGCACAGCCAATCCGGGGCATATGCGATTGGTGCGACCCATACGCTCACAAGGCGGATCGGACAATGGTGGGTGACCGCCGTGGGCGAGGTGCCTGAGACAACGCTGGACAGCTTTGTCAGTGGTCTGGAGCGCCGAAAATAATTTTTGTTTTTGACGTCAAAGTTTTTAGTATTTGAGGAGAAAGAAGTCGTGATTCAATTTAATTGGAAGACGCTGAATGCAGGCGTTGTGGCTGGCGTGTTGGCAATTGCTGTCACCGGTGTGGTCGTGCCGGTGACTTCGGCGCAAGCTCAAGTCGTCAACTTGCCTGATTTCACCGAATTGGTGGAGCGGGTCGGCCCATCGGTTGTGAATATTCGAACCTTGGAAAAAGTGGCAGCTCGCAATGCTGCGGCTAACCCCGGTGAGGAAGAAATGTTGGAATTTTTCCGACGCTTCGGGCTCCCCATTCCCAATGTGCCGCGCCAAGCGCCCCGTCAGAATAACCCGCAACAAGAAGAGCAGCCGCGCGGTGTGGGCTCGGGCTTTATCTTGTCTTCTGATGGCTTCATCTTGACCAACGCCCATGTGGTCGAAGACGCTGATGAAGTCATCGTCACGTTGACCGACAAGAGAGAGTTCAAGGCCAAAATTGTTGGGGCCGACAAACGCAGCGACGTAGCTGTTGTGAAAATTGAGGCGACCGGGTTGCCGGCCGTCAAGATTGGTGACGTGAACCGACTGAAGGTGGGTGAATGGGTCATTGCCATCGGGTCCCCATTTGGACTGGAGAACTCCGTGACAGCAGGTATTGTGAGCGCCAAGCAGCGCGACACAGGTGACTACCTGCCTTTCATTCAGACGGATGTAGCCATCAATCCGGGCAACTCAGGCGGCCCATTGATCAATATGCGTGGCGAGGTCGTTGGCATCAATAGTCAAATTTACTCACGGTCTGGCGGATCGATGGGAATTTCATTCTCGATACCGATGGACGAGGCGTCGCGGGTGAGTGAGCAACTCCGCGCTTCCGGAAAAGTCACTAGAGGGCGGATCGGTGTACAAATTGATCAAGTGACCAAAGATGTCGCTGAAGCGATTGGGTTGGGTCAGGCCACTGGCGCGTTGGTTCGAGGCGTTGAAAAAGGCGCACCCGCCGACAAGGGCGGAATTGAGGCAGGTGACATCATTACCCGCTTTGAAGGGAGAGTGGTTGAGAAGGCGAGCGATCTGCCGCGAATGGTGGGCGGCACCAAGCCTGGTACAAAAAGTGTCATTACTGTGTTTCGCCGGGGTGCCTACAAAGATCTGACCGTGACCATCGCAGAGCTGGAAGCAGACACCCCAGTGAAAAAAGCGAAAGACAAAGACGTGAAACCCAAGACATCGTCAGCGGGTCAGGTGCTTGGCTTGGCCGTTTCTGAGCTGTCGGAGACGCAAATGAAGGAGTTGAGCCTAAAAGGCGGTGTCAAGGTGGACATCGCATCCGATGCCGCTGCGCGGGCCGGTATGCGTGAAGGCGACATCATTGTGGCGATTGCCAATTCCGAGGTGCTGAATGTGAAGCAGTTTGAAGCCGTTGTATCGAAAGTGCTCAAGGAAAAGACAGTCAATGTCTTGTTCCGCCGCGGTGAATGGGCGCAGTACGCACTCATTCGCTTGGCGCCTTGATGCAAACTTTGGCATAAGCGTTCAGAAACTGGGCGCCGAGGTTGACAAGCGAGTCCTTAAAAGTGCATCGCTGGCCGATGTGCAGGGCAAAGAATGCTATGAATTTGAGCAGCTTTTCGCCTTTCATCGGCCGCTATTAGGCAAGGTCGCCGTTGGATCTTTTTTGATCATTGTTGATAAGTTGTGTATAAAATACCTGTTGCTGCGCTGCAACGACTCAAGGTCACGGATGCCTCGGCTGTCAAGATTTGGCTTTTTGCCTACAATGACACCCCAGCTATCGCAGTTGCCAAAGATTGTTGGTTCAGGGCGCGTCTGATTTCGACGCGCCCTTTTTTCATGTCCGGTCGTTTTAATCCAACCCTTTAAGTGTTCCCGTTGATGAATCACATCCGAAATTTTTCGATCATTGCGCATATTGACCACGGCAAGTCCACATTGGCAGACCGCTTGATTCAGCGCTGTGGCGGACTTCAGGCCCGTGAGATGGAGGCCCAGGTGCTGGACTCGATGGACATCGAGAAAGAGCGTGGAATCACTATCAAAGCGCAAACAGCGGCCTTGAAATACAAAGCGCTGGATGGCAAGGTCTATAACCTCAACTTGATCGACACGCCTGGTCATGTCGACTTCTCCTATGAGGTCAGCAGGTCGCTTTCCGCTTGCGAAGGTGCATTGCTTGTGGTGGATGCCAGTCAAGGCGTAGAAGCGCAAACAGTCGCCAATTGCTATACCGCACTCGAACTGGGTGTTGAAGTGGTGCCGGTCCTGAATAAGATGGATTTGCCCAACGCAGATCCGGATAACGCCAAGTTGGAAATTGAAGATGTCATCGGCATTGACGCGACCCATGCCATCCCATGTTCGGCCAAGTCAGGCATGGGCATCGACGACATTCTGGAAGCCGTCGTCGCCCGGATTCCGCCGCCCAAGGGAAATGCCACTGGCCCGCTACGAGCCATGATTGTGGATAGCTGGTTCGACACCTATGTGGGTGTCGTCATGTTGGTGCGGGTGGTTGACGGTCGTTTGGGAAAAGGCGAGCGGTTCAAAATGATGGCCACGGGAACGAGCTACAACGCTGACAATCTCGGCGTGTTCACCCCTGGCAACGAGCCACGGGATTCGTTGGAAGCGGGGGAGGTGGGTTACATCATCGCGGGTATCCGTGAATTGCAGGCGGCCAAGGTGGGTGACACCATCACCTTGATCAAACCCGGGACAGGCGGAGCCGCCTTTACCGCGACCGAGCCGCTGCCTGGATTCAAGGAGATTCAGCCACAAGTGTTTGCAGGTTTGTATCCCACTGAAGCCAACCAATACGAAGGCCTGCGGGACAGCCTTGAAAAGCTCAAGCTTAATGACTCGTCCCTGCATTACGAACCAGAAGTGTCGCAGGCGCTTGGTTTCGGTTTTCGTTGCGGCTTCCTTGGCCTGCTCCATATGGAGATTGTTCAGGAGCGCCTTGAACGTGAGTTTGACCAAGACCTGATCACCACCGCGCCGAGTGTGGTTTACCAAGTCGTCTCGGCGGATGGCGAAGTCAGAATGGTTGAGAATCCGTCCAAAATGCCTGATCAAGGGCGGATGGACGAGATTCGAGAGCCGATCGTTACCGTTCATCTGTATATGCCACAGGACTATGTCGGCGCCGTCATGACTTTGGCGAACCAGAAGCGTGGCGTGCAAATGAACATGGCCTATCACGGTCGCCAGGTGATGCTCACCTATGAGATGCCTTTGGCGGAAATCGTGCTGGATTTCTTTGACAAACTCAAATCCGTCTCACGCGGCTATGCATCGATGGACTACGAGTTCAAAGAATACCGCGCGGCCGACGTTGTGAAAGTGGACATCTTGCTCAATGGTGACAAGGTAGATGCGTTGTCCATCATTGTTCATCGCTCGCAATCCCAGTACCGGGGCCGAGCCGTCGTTGCCAAGATGCGCGAAACCATCTCGCGCCAAATGTATGACGTGGCCATTCAGGCAGCCATTGGCTCGAACATCATTGCCCGCGAATCGATCAAGGCCTTGCGCAAGAACGTGATTGCCAAATGCTACGGCGGTGATATTTCTCGTAAACGAAAGCTTCTGGACAAACAAAAAGAGGGCAAGAAGCGTATGAAACAGATTGGTTCAGTTGAAGTGCCGCAAGAGGCATTCCTGGCAATTTTGCAGGTGGACGGCTAATGCAGGCACTTACTTCTCTGATTCTGGCCTCTTTTGTGGGCTATGTCGGTGCCTGGTATTTCGGCATCGTCGAGGGTAATTTCGCATTACTCTTGTTTCTTGCAAGTGTGGTCACTGGCATCTATTGGCTAGCTGAGCGGTTTTACTTTTTGCCGCAACGGCAAATGGCGGCCGGTTTGCTGGAAACTGAAGCCACTCGCCGGCGTGGCGAGTTGAATCAAATGGGCATCAGTCAGGTGGATGGGGACGTGGCCGCGGGACGTGAACGCATTCTGGCTCAGCCTTGGTGGCTGGACTGGACGGCGGGGCTCTTCCCCGTGATCATTGCGGTGTTTGTATTGCGGTCTTTTTTCTTTGAGCCGTTCAAAATACCGTCGGGTTCCATGATTCCCACGCTGCACATTGGAGATCTGATTCTGGTCAACAAGTTTCACTATGGTGTTCGTCTCCCCGTCATCAATACAAAGTTGACCGAGGGAACGGCCCCACAGCGCGGCGATGTCATGGTCTTTCGATACCCGCCCAAACCCAGTCTGGATTACATCAAACGTGTGGTGGGGGTGCCCGGCGATGAAGTGGCCTACCTCAACAAGCGTTTGACGATCAACGGTTCCATCATTGAGACGACGGCGCTGCCCGAGTTTTTTGATGACGATGTCATGCGCTACTACAAGCAATACCAAGAGGTTCTGGGCGTGAAAACCCATGGCATCCTGAATGATGACAGTCGCCCTGCGTTCATTCCGGGGGTTGACGACTTTGCATTCAAGGAAAATTGTCATTACAGCGTCGAGGGTGTTGTTTGTAAAGTGCCAGAAGGGCACTACTTCATGATGGGTGACAACCGCGACAACTCGCTAGATTCACGGTACTGGGGATTTGTGCCCGACAAAAACATTGTGGGCAAAGCCTTCTTTGTCTGGATGAACTTTGGCGACCTCAAACGCATCGGGTCCTTCAATTGACATCAATTTTTTGTGCGATGGAGACAGGTATGACACGTACTTTCAAAAGCCGCCAAAGTGGCATGACATTCATTGGTTTGCTTTTTGTGGCGGGATTGGTGGCCGTCACGGTTGCGGTGGGCATGCAGGTGGTACCAACTTACACGGAGTTTCGCACCGTCCAGAAGGCCGTGAACAAGGCCGCAGTGGAAGGGGATACGGTGTCGGCGGTGCGCAACATCTTTGATAAAGCAGCGGACATTGACTACATCTCCAGCATCACGGGCAAGGAGTTAGAGGTCACCAAAGTCAATGAAAAGATCGTCGTCAGCTTTGCCTACGAGCGGGAGATTCATTTGACCGGTCCGGCCTATCTGACACTTAAATACAGCGGGCGCTCCAAGTAGGACGCCCCCACCGAGGTAATGGATTGATTGATGGTTTGAATGTGCTGCAAACACGGTTGCAGCACCAATTTAAAGATAGCGGTCTCCTGCGGCAGGCGCTGACGCACCGTAGTTTCGCGGCAGATCACAACGAACGACTGGAGTTTCTGGGGGATTCGGTCTTGAATCTCGCGGTCGCTGACTTGCTCTATGAGCGGCTAAGCGCCCTGCCGGAGGGGGATTTGTCCCGTGTGCGCGCCAATTTGGTAAAGCAAGACACCTTGCACGTGCTGGCCGTCGACATTGGCCTGCCCAACCTACTTCGGCTGGGCGACGGCGAGATGCGTTCCGGGGGGCAAAAGCGACCCTCAATACTGGCTGACGCACTGGAGGCCGTGATTGGCGCGGTCTACTTGGATGCCGGTTTTGTGGTGTCTAAGCAGTTGGTGCATCGGCTTTTTAGCGCTGTGGAAATAAACGCCAAGATGGAGGCCATTGGCAAGGACCCCAAGACGGAACTGCAGGAATGGCTCCAGGGCCGAAAAATGAAAGTGCCACTCTATAAAGTGGTTGCCACGCTGGGCGCGGCACACAAACAGACATTCGATGTCGAATGCGAGGTTGTGGAATTTAACTTGACAGAGCGCGGCATCGGGATTTCCCGTCGTGCTGGTGAACAGGCCGCAGCGGCCGTGATGCTGCAAACACTCAAGGCAAAAGCAAAATGACGAAAACCCCTAAAAATCCAGCAACTGCTGCAGACGACACCGGGGTTGATATCCAGGTTGACCTTGAAAGCATGCTACAAAGCATGCTCAAAACCACCAAGCCTGTGGGTGCCGCCGGTGCGCCAGTTGAAGGCCAGCGTTGCGGCCTGGTGGCCATTGTGGGCAAGCCCAACGTGGGCAAGTCCACGTTGATGAATGCCTTGGTTGGGCAAAAAATCAGCATCACCTCGCGCAAGGCTCAGACCACGCGGCATCGCATCACCGGCATGCACACCAAGGGCGCGACCCAATTTGTGTTTGTCGACACCCCCGGGTTTCAGACCCGGCACAACAATGCTTTGAACCGCTCACTGAACAAAACGGTCATGGGTGCTGTTGGCGACGTGGATCTGATTTTGTTTGTGGTCGAAGCCGGCATGTTTAATCAGGCCGATGCCAAGGTCTTGGCCTTGCTGAGCAAAGAGGTGCCAACTTTGTTGGTGGCCAACAAACTGGACCAAGTCAACCGCCGGGCCGACATTGCGCCCTGGTTGCAGGAAATGCAGCAGCGCCATGCGTTTGCCGAATTTGTGCCGATGTCGGCCAAAAATGCCAAAGACATCGACCGCATGTTGGGTATTTGTGAGAAATACCTGCCCGAGCAAGCCTGGTGGTACGCCGCTGATGAGTTAACCGACCGCAGTGAGAAGTTTCTCGCCAGCGAGACCGTGCGTGAAAAGCTGTTCCGCCTGACGGGTGACGAGTAGCCCTACACCTCCACGCTGATCATCGACAAGTTCGAGGAAGAACCTGGTCGCGGCAAGCAAAAACGCCTGCTCAAGATCGCGGCCACGATCGTGGTCGAGCGCGACACCCATAAAGCCATGGTCATTGGTGACAAGGGCGAGCGAATCAAGCGCATTGGCATGGAAACCCGCGTCGAGTTGGAAAAATCACTCGATTGCAAAGTCTTCATCGAAATGTGGGTCAAGGTTCGCTCCGGGTGGGCGGATGACGAAGCCC
>JBBKVN010000439.1:0-12923 GCA_037968455.1 Rhodoferax sp. | reverse complement strand
TCCACAATCGCGTCCGACAAGCCCACCAACGGGCCCAACTCCATGCTGCCGTAGAGCTTGATCAAGTCCACGTGCACACCTTTGGCGGCAAAAAACTCTCGTGCAATCGCGACGTATTTGGTGGCGACCTTGAGGCGCGAGCCTTGTTTGACGGCGGACGCGTAGTCAAAGTCGTTGCGCACGGCCACGCTGATGCGACATTTCGCAATTTGGAGATCCAATGGTTGGTACAGGCCATCGCTGCCATGCTCCAGCAAGGTGTCCTTGCCCGTGATGCCCAGATCAGCCCCGCCATATTGCACGTAGGTCGGTACATCAGTGGCACGCACTACCAACACACGCACGTCAGGTTGGTTGGTGGTGAGAATCAACTTGCGGGACTTTTCCGGATCTTCCAGCACCTCAATGCCGGCGGCGCGCAGCAAAGGCAGGGTTTCCTCAAAGATGCGCCCCTTGGACAGTGCCAGCGTGATCATTTGATTCTTTCGATGTCTGCGCCCAGGCCGCGCAGTTTGGCTTCCATCTGGTCGTAGCCCCGGTCGAGATGGTAAATGCGGTCGACCACGGTCTCACCTTCGGCCACCAGGCCAGCAATGACCAAACTGGCCGAAGCACGCAAATCCGTGGCCATGACCGTCGCCCCGGAGAGCTTTTCCACACCCTCAACCACGGACACTTTGCCGTCGATCTGAATGGAAGCGCCCAGACGCACCATTTCGTTCACGTGCATGAAGCGGTTCTCGAAAATCGTCTCGGTGACGATGGCTGTGCCGTGCGAGATGCAGTTCAAGGCCATGAACTGCGCTTGCATATCGGTTGGGAACCCCGGGTACTCGGTCGTGCGAAAGCTCTGGCTCTTCAAGCGACCTTGGGACTTGATGTGAATACCGTCTTCAACCGCAGTCACGCTGGCACCGGCATCACGCAGCTTCTCGACCACGGCTTCCAGATGATCGAGTCGTCCGTGCTTTAGCAGTGCTTCGCCCCCCGTAGCAGCCACCGCGCACAAAAAGGTGCCGGTCTCAATTCGGTCTGCCACCACTTGGTGGGTGCAGCCGTGTAACTTGTCCACGCCTTGGATCACGATGCGGCTGGTACCGTGGCCTTCAATTTTGGCGCCCATTTTGATGAGCATTTCGGCCAGGTCGGTGATCTCAGGTTCTTGCGCGGCGTTTTCGAGCACCGTCTCACCCTCAGCCAGGGTGGCGGCCATCAGGAAGTTCTCAGTGCCGGTCACGGTCACCATGTCGGTGGCAATACGCGCGCCTTTAAGTCGCGTCCAGCCGGCAGGCAATTTCGCAATCATGTAGCCGTGCTCGACCACAATTTCGGCGCCCATGGCCGTCATGCCCTTGATGTGTTGATCGACGGGCCGCGAACCAATGGCGCAACCGCCTGGCAGGGACACGGTGGCCTCACCAAAGCGGGCCAACAAAGGGCCGAGCGCCAGCACCGAAGCGCGCATGGTCTTGACCAGCTCGTAAGGTGCTTCCGGCGAACTCAGGGTGCCGGCGGTCACATCCACGCGGCCATCGTCCTGGCGCTCGGCGCCCACGCCCATGTTGCGAATTAGTGTCAACATGGTTGACACATCCTGCAGGCGAGGCACGTTCAAGAGCGTCACCGGCTCGGCGGTCAGCAGACAGGCGCACAACTCGGGTAAGGCGGCATTTTTAGCCCCCGAAATTTGCACTTCACCCTGCAACTGGCGTCCGCCGCGAATCAGTAATTTATCCATAAAATCCGTTCAGCACCCATGGTGGGTGCGGCAATAAGTTGGGTCTGCGTCCCGGGTCAACCCAGCCTCAGGCCAGGGCTGCCCACTCGGCCGGCGTGTAGGTCTTCATCGACAAGGCATGAATCTCATCGGTTTTCATCTTGTCACCCAAGGTAGCGTAGACCTGCTGGTGGCGCTGAATGGCGCGCTTGCCTTCAAACGCTGATGACACCACGGTGGCATACCAATGGCGGCCATCACCGTCCAGTTCAAGGTGCTCGCAGGCAAGCGTGGTGGCGATCAGGGTCTTGATCTGGTCTGCATTCATGTCAACAATCCAATTCGTGTGAAAACAAAGGGGCTTAGCTGCGGATTTTGTAACCCGTGCGCAGCAAGTGAATCGCGATGACGCTGACCACCGCCAGCGCCGCGCTGACCACACCCAAACTCAACCAGGGCGAGACATCACTCACCCCAAAAAACCCGTGGCGAAATCCGTCAATCATGTAGAAAAAAGGATTCAGATGGCTCACACCCTGCCAAAACGCGGGCAAGGAGTGGATGGAGTAAAAAACGCCACTCAAAAAAGTCATGGGCATGACCACAAAATTCTGAAATGCGGCAAGTTGGTCAAACTTCTCCGCCCACAGTCCGGCGATCAGCCCGAGCGTGCCCATCAGGGCGGCGCCCATCACGGCAAAGACAAGAATCCACAGCGGCTCCGCAAAACTGAGGCTGGTAAATAAAAAGGAGATTGCGATGACGCCCAGGCCTACGACCAAGCCACGAATCACCGACGCGCCCACATAGGCCACATACCAGTTCATGTAGGACAGGGGCGTGAGCATCAAAAACACCAGGTTACCCATGACCTTGCTCATGATGAGCGATGACGAACTGTTGGCAAACGCGTTTTGCAGCACGCTCATCATGGCCAAGCCCGGCACCAAAAAGGCGGTGTAGCTGACCTCGTCATAGACCTTGACATGGGACTCCAGCGCATGGCCAAAAATCAACAGATACAACATGGCCGTCAGCACGGGGCCGGCCACGGTCTGGAAGGCAACCTTCCAGAACCGAAGCACTTCCTTGTAAAGCAGTGTCTGCCATCCGGTCATGCGCTCACCCCATCGACGGGCAAGTCAGCGCCCCGGTGTTGATGCATGATTTCGAGGAAAACGTCTTCCAAATCGGCTTTGCGGATTTCAACGTCTTGGGCAGTCAAACCGGCTTGGCGAACAGCAGCCAAATAGTGTTCAATTTCCAATGCATCATTGGCAGGAAACTGGACGACCCGGCCCGTGATACGAGCCTTGTCGGCCAACTCGGCTGGCAAGACGCCGTCGGTCTTGAAGCGAAGCACACTGCTGGTGGCCTTTTTCAAAAGCTCACTGGTGGAATCCAGCGCTACCACCCGGCCGGATTGCAACATGGCAATACGCCCACACAAAGCCTCTGCCTCTTCCAGGTAGTGCGTCGTCAAAAGCACCGTGTGGCCTTGCTTGTTGAGTTTGGCAACAAACTTCCACAGGGTTTGGCGTAACTCTACATCCACCCCTGCGGTGGGTTCGTCCAACACGATGACCCGGGGCTTGTGCACTAGCGCCTGAGCCACCAGCACCCGGCGCTTCATGCCGCCAGAGAGCTGACGCATATTGGCGTTGGCCTTGTCCGCCAGACCCAAACTGTCCAGCAGTTCGTCGATCCAGGCGTCGTTGTTCTTGACACCGAAATAGCCGGATTGCAGGCGAAGCGCTTCGCGCACATTGAAGAAGGGGTCAAACACCAACTCTTGCGGCACCACACCCAGACTGCGGCGCGCCTGCGCGAAGTCCCGGTGAACGTCATGCCCCAGCACGCTGACAGACCCCGAACTGGCGCGGGTCAGACCGGCCAGAATGCTGATCATGGTGGTTTTTCCGGCGCCATTGGGGCCAAGCAAGCCAAAGAACTCGCCATCTTCGATATCGAGGCTGACGCGATCGAGGGCGAGAAAAGTAGCCCCTTTGGGTCCCCGGGGGGATGGATAGGCTTTGGAGACGGTTTTAAATGAGATAGCGGACATGCGAGCCCGCTATTTTACCGGGTCGGCTGATTCGGCAGGCAGCAACTCATCAATACCGTACAGCTTGGCCAAATCCGCCAAGCGGTCGGGCAAACCGCGAATCGAAAATTGCTTGCCCAACGAGATTACCTCACGGCGAAACTCCAGCAAGACCGCCAATGCCGCCGAATCAAAGCGGACCAGAGCACTGGCATCCACGACCATGCTGGATCCAGGCTGGGTGCGCAGATCCTGAACCAGCGAGCGCAAACACGCTGTTGCCTCAACTTGGGTCAAGGCCTTTGGCAACACCATCATGGTCAGCTCTTCTTGGCGTTGGATTTGTTCATTTCGGTCAAAGTGGCGATCAGTCCATCAATGCCTTTGGCGTTGATCTCAGAGCGAAACTGGCTGCGGTAGGTTTCCACCAGCCAGACACCCAGCACGTTCAAATTGTTAATTTTCCATCCCTCGCCCGGAATTTTTTCCAGCCGATAGTCCAACTGAACTGGATCCCCACGACCAATGACTTCCGTTCGAACCGTCACTGCGGTGCTGTCGGCAGCGGCCCGCAGTGGCTTGACTGAGATCGTGTTGTCTTTGACCTGGACAAGCGCACCCGCATAGGTTTGCACCAACAGGGTTTTGAACTCCTCTTGCAGGCGCTTGCGCTGATCTGGTGTCGCCTGTCGCCAAGCCGGCCCGACCGCCGAAGCTGTCATGCCTTGAAAATTGACATAGGGCATGACCTTGGTATCTACCAGACCCATGATCCTGTGCACGTCACCAGCCATCAACGTCTTATCAGTCTTGATAACCGCAAGAACCTCAGCACTCACGCGCTGAATCAAGACGTCTGGGGCCTCATCCGCCGCTCGGGCTGGCAAGGCAAGCAATGTAAACAAGCTCAGGCTGAGTGTGGTCAGCCAACGATTCAATTGACGACGATTCATGGTGTTACTTTCTGTGGCTGCTCAGAGGTGACGGGATAGTCGTCTTCCTCCGGCGGGTTTCCGTCATAGACGGCACTACGGCGACGCTGGAGGTGGGCATCACGCACAAAGGAGTATTTGTCCAGCGCGATCTTGTCCAACATTTCGGTGGCTTTGAGAAGGCCTTCGCGTTGGTCCACAATTCGAACCGCCATCGTGGTGTTCCGGGTTGGCACATGGTTCAAATTGCCGACAACGTCTCCTTGCGAATCCACCGGCAACGCAGCCGTGTCTCTCAAGGTCGAGGGGCCAAGCAAAGGCAACATCAGGTACGGGCCTGAGGCGACACCCCAGTGCCCCAATGTCAGGCCAAAGTCCTTGGTGTGCTTTTGAATGCCCAAGTCAGACGCCACATCGAATAGGCCACCGATACCGATGAGGCTATTGATCATCACGCGCCCGGCGTTGTCGGAAGTGGCTGGTCCATTGAGCTGCAATGCACTGTTCACCGTGGACCAAGCATCCTGCAAATTGCCGAAGAAATTACTAACCCCTTGGCGAATCGGGCGCGGCGTCACATCACGGTAAGCCGTGGCAACAGGCTTCAATACGGCGGTGTCCACCGCATCATTGAACTGGTAAACGCCCCGATTGAACGGCTCCAGCGGGTCTTTTGGGTTGGCATTGGGGCCACTGGCGCAACCCGCCAGCAAAGCCACGCCCAAAAGCGCGCTGACTACGACGCCACGTGAGTGAGCCAACGACACTGTCTTGGTCGATTTGTGAAGTGGATTCATCATCATTTATCCGAATTGAGGCCATTTTTGTCAGCGGCACTGCTGAACAGGAACTGACTAATCAGGTTTTCCAGCACCACGGCCGACTGCGTGCGGGAAATCGTATCACCGCTTGCCAAATTACGAACATCCGCCCCAGGCTCCAGACCCAGGTACTGCTCTCCGAGCAGACCGCTTGTCAATATCTTCAGTGAACTGTCCTTGGGGAATACAAAACGATCTTCCAGCGCCAACGTGACACGCGCCTGGAACGACTTGTCGTCAAACACAATGCTCTCCACCCGGCCCACCACGACGCCCGCGCTACGCACGGCCGCTTTGGGCTTGACACCACCGACGTTGTCGAACTTGGCCGACACAGAGTAGGTTTTCTGAAAACTCAGGGTCAGCAAGTTGGCCGATTGCAGGGCCAGAAACAAAATGGCCGCCGCGCCCAACAGCACGAACAGCCCCACCCACACATCATTTTTTGAGCGTTGCATCACACTCTCCCCTTAAATAGTAAACATGAAGGCGGTCAGGATGAAATCCAAACCCAATACCGCCAGCGAAGCCATCACCACCGTGCGGGTGGTCGCACTGGCGACCCCTTCTGGCGTAGGCTGCGCGTCAAACCCCTGCAACAAAGCGATGAAAGTCACGGTGAATCCGAACACCACGCTTTTGATCACGCCGTTGCCCACATCCTGCCAGACGTCCACCCCGCTCTGAATCTGGCTCCAGAACGAGCCAGCGTCCACACCAATCATCAACACGCCAACGACCCAGCCGCCAATGATGCCGGTGGCACTGAACACAGCCGCCAGCAGTGGCATGGTCAGCACGCCCCCCCAGAAGCGGGGGGCCAGAATGCGTTTAACTGGGTCAACAGCCATCATTTCCATGACGCTGATTTGTTCACCGGCTTTCATCAATCCGATTTCTGCGGTGAGAGAGGTGCCGGCGCGCCCCGCAAACAATAGAGCGGTCACAACAGGGCCCAATTCACGCACCAAGGTGAGAGTCACCATCAGGCCCAGCGAATCGGACGAGCCGTATCGCTGCAAGGTGTAATAACCTTGCAGACCAAATACAAAGCCAACAAACAGGCCCGACACCGCAATGATGGCCAGCGAGTAATTGCCCAGGAAAAAAAGTTGATCACGGATCAGTCCAAAGCGCTTGAGGCTCGCGCCCAAGGTGCTGAGCAGGCGAAAAAACAACCGCGCCCCGTGACCCAGATCCGCCAAATGAGTGCGTGTGGCCAGGCCAACGTCAGCGGGTTTGTACCAACTCATACACTCTCTCCCTTACCAAAATCGGCCTCAATACTGGTGGCCGGGTAATGGAAGCGAACCGGCCCATCAGACAAGGCATTCACATATTGGTACACCAGTGGATCAGTGCTTTGCCGAACCTCGTCTGGCGTTCCCTGGGTGGCGATCTTGCCATTGGCCAGAATAATGACGTGATCGGCGAGGGCGAAGGTTTGCTCCAACTCGTGCGAAACAAAAACGCTGGTCAGCCCCATGGAGTCATTCAACTGGCGAATCAGTCGTGCTGCGGTGGCCAGTGAAATGGGGTCCAGGCCAGAGAATGGCTCGTCGTACATCACCAACTCCGGGTCCAGCGCAATCGCTCGGGCCAACGCAACACGACGTGCCATGCCACCAGAGAGATCACTGGGCATGAGGTCGCGCGCGCCGCGCAAACCCACCGCGTTAAGCTTCATTAACACGATGTCGCGAATCAGCGAGTCCGACAGGTCGGTGTGCTCGCGCAGCGGAAAGGCCACGTTCTCAAACGCCGACAGGTCGGCAAACAAGGCGCCAAACTGGAACAACATGCCCATCCGTCGTCGAGCGGCGTACAGTTGGGTCTGGTTCATGGGGGTCACATCCTGCCCATCGAACAGAAGTTGACCTTTTTGGGCCCGGTTTTGTCCACCGATCAAACGCAGAATGGTAGTCTTACCTCCGCCGGACGCGCCCATGAGCGCGGTCACTTTGCCGCGCGGAATCGACAAGGACACGTCATCCAGAATCACGCGCTCTCCATACCCGAAGGTGAGATTGCGCAATTCGACAAAAGAATCCACGGAAGGTGCGGTCATTGGGGCGATTGGACTGGCGGGCGCTGTGACAGCGGCTCCGGTTTATTCGTCGTGAATCAAAAAAAGAAAGGCCGGGAAGTCCCCGGCCCTTGAATCATACGGGATTACCCGATACCAAGCCCAAAGTGGGCCCAATGACTTAACGTGGCAAGTCGCTGACACCCATCAGAAACTCGTCGACCGAGCGCGCCGCTTGGCGACCTTCGCGAATGGCCCACACCACCAAGCTCTGACCCCGGCGGATATCGCCTGCGGCAAAGACCTTGGGCACATTGGTGGCATAACCCCCAATGAACTCGGTGCTGGCGCGGGCATTGCCACGTGCGTCCTTGTCAATGCCAAAAGCCTCCAGCACGCTGGCCACCGGGCTGATAAAGCCCATGGCCAGTAACACCAAGTCAGCTTTCAACACTTGCTCGCTGCCCGCCACTTCGACCATCTTGCCGTCTTTCCACTCAACGCGCACTGTCTTCAGGCCGGTAATTTTGCCCTTTTCACCGATGAACTCCTTGGTGGAAATGGCAAATTCGCGGGTACAGCCTTCATCATGGCTGGAGCTGGTGCGCATTTTCAGAGGCCAATATGGCCAAGTCATGGGACGATTTTCCTCAGCCGGTGGCTGCGGCATCAACTCGAACTGGGTGACGCTGACCGCGCCGTGGCGATTGCTGGTGCCAACACAATCAGAGCCGGTATCGCCGCCACCGATGACGATGACGTGCTTGCCGTCAGCGCGCAATTGGGCTTTGACTTTGTCGCCGGCGTTGACTTTGTTCTGCTGGGGCAAGAATTCCATGGCAAAGTGAATGCCATCCAGATCACGGCCAGGCGCTGGCAGGTCACGGGACTGCTCGGCACCACCAGTCAGCAACACGGCGTCGAAATCTTTTTGCAGCTGCTCAGGCGAGATGGTTTCCTTCGCCCAGTTGGTGACCTTCGATCCCTTGGGCATCTCGCCAACCAGCACGCCGGTGCGAATCGTCACACCCTCTTGCTGCAACTGATCGACACGGCGGTCGATGTGCGACTTTTCCATCTTGAAATCAGGAATACCGTAGCGAAGCAAGCCCCCGACCCGGTCATTCTTTTCGAACAAGGTCACTTCATGGCCGACACGCACCAGTTGCTGTGCCGCTGCCATGCCCGCTGGGCCAGAGCCCACCACGGCCACCCGTTTTCCAGTCTTCTGTTTGGCCGGACGTGCTGTCACCCAGCCTTCTGACCAGGCGCGGTCAATGATGGCGTGCTCAATGGATTTGATGCCGACGGCGTCATCATTCACGTTCAAGGTGCACGCGGCCTCACAAGGCGCGGGGCAGATGCGGCCGGTGAACTCGGGGAAGTTATTGGTGCTGTGCAGCACCTCGATGGCATTCTTCCAGTCGCCCCGGAAGACCAAGTCATTGAAGTCCGGAATGATGTTGTTGACCGGGCATCCGCTGTTGCAGAACGGGGTACCGCAGTCCATGCAGCGCGCTGCCTGCACATTAGCTTGTGCGTCGTCCAAGCCGACGACAAACTCTTTGTAATTTTTCAAGCGCTCGGTGACGGGCTTGTAACCCTCTTCCACACGCTCGAACTCCATGAAGCCAGTGACTTTTCCCATGATTTTTGTCCTATTTTGTTTGAGTCAGTCCGCCTTATTTGGCCGGAGTTGCTTCTTTTTTTGTAGCGGCTTTCGCACGATTGGTCAGGTCTGCAGCCTCTTTCTTGGCATGAAGTTCACCCAGCGCCCGCTTGTACTCAGTGGGGAACACTTTGACGAACTTCAGGCGCGCTGTATCCCAGTTGTCCAGCAACTCGCGTGCGCGCTTGCTTCCCGTCCAGCGGTTGTGGTCCTGCAGCAGCTTTTTGAGCTGCGCCTCATCGCTTTGGCCGCGATGCCACAAACTGACGTCCAGCACCGTTGCTTGCTCGGTCTCAGTCAACACTTTGTCCAAGGAGACCATAGCGGTATTGCAGCGGGTGGCGAACTGGCCATCTTCGTCATACACATAGGCCACGCCGCCGCTCATGCCGGCTGCAAAATTACGACCGGTCTTGCCCAGCACGGCAACCGTGCCGCCTGTCATGTATTCGCAGCCATGGTCACCCGTGCCTTCAATCACTGCGGTTGCGCCAGACAGACGAACCGCAAAACGCTCACCACCCACGCCGCTGAAGAACGCTTCGCCGCTGGTGGCGCCAAACATCACGGTGTTACCGACGATAGTGTTGCGCACAGACTCGCCCCGGAAGTCAATGCTTGGGCGAACAATCACTCGGCCACCGCTCAGGCCTTTGCCGGTGTAGTCATTGGCATCGCCAATCAGGTACATGGTGATGCCGTTGGTCAGGAACGCGCCAAATGACTGACCGCCCGTGCCTTCCAGCTGGATGCGAATGCTGTCATCAGGCAGGCCTTCGGGATGCACTTTGGTCACAGCACCAGACAACATGGCGCCGACAGAGCGGTTCACGTTCCGGGCCACCTCGATGAACTTCACCCGCTCGCCGCGCTCGATGGCGGGCTGAGACTTGGCGATCAAGATGTTGTCCAAGGCGTTCTCCAAGCCATGGTCCTGGGTTTCCGTCTGAAAACGCGGCACATTGGCGGGAACAATGGGCATCGCGAAAACACGGCTGAAATCCAGACCACTGGCTTTCCAGTGCGCTATGCCCTGGCGTGTGTCCAGCAGGTCAGCACGACCAATCATGTCGTCAAACTTGGCGATGCCCAGCTGCGCCATGATGTGTCGTACTTCCTCGGCAATGAAGAAGAAGTAATTCACCACATGCTCAGGCTTGCCGGAGAACTTGCGGCGCAGGGCAGGGTCTTGGGTCGCGACACCAACCGGGCAGGTATTCAGATGGCATTTGCGCATCATGATGCAGCCCTCAACCACCAGCGGGGCCGTGGCAAATCCAAACTCATCGGCACCCAGCAGGGCACCAATGGCCACATCGCGACCAGTTTTCATCTGACCATCCGCCTGCACACGAATGCGGCTCCGCAGACGGTTGAGTACCAATGTCTGCTGTGTTTCGGCCAGCCCGATTTCCCAAGGGCTGCCCGCGTGCTTGATCGATGACCAGGGCGAGGCGCCCGTGCCGCCGTCGTGCCCGGCAATCACCACGTGATCGGCTTTGCACTTGGCCACGCCAGCGGCAATGGTGCCCACGCCAATTTCAGACACCAGTTTGACGCTGACGTCGGCATGAGGCGCGACATTTTTCAAGTCGTGAATCAACTGCGCCAAGTCCTCGATGGAATAAATATCATGGTGTGGCGGCGGCGAGATCAAACCCACGCCCGGCACGGAGTGACGCAAACGACCGATGTACTCTGACACCTTGCCGCCTGGCAACTGGCCACCCTCGCCTGGCTTGGCGCCTTGGGCCATCTTGATCTGAATCTGGTCCGCGCTGGTGAGGTATTCCGCTGTGACACCAAAGCGACCCGAGGCCACCTGCTTGATACGCGAGCGCAAGCTGTCGCCATCCAGCAAAGGCATATCGACTTCAACCACGTCGTTTCCAATGACGCTCTTCAGCGAATCACCCTTTTTGATCGGGATGCCTTTGAGCTCATTGCGGTAACGCGCTGGGTCTTCACCACCCTCGCCCGTGTTGCTCTTTCCGCCAATGCGATTCATGGCCACGGCCAGCGTGGCATGTGCCTCGGTGGAAATGGAACCCAAGGACATGGCGCCGGTGGCAAAGCGTTTGACGATCTCCTTGGCTGACTCGACCTGATCCAGGGGAATGGCTTTGGAGGGGTCGATCTTGAACTCAAACAAGCCGCGCAGCGTCATGTGGCGCTTGCTTTGGTCGTTGATCAACTCGGCATACTCTTTGTAGGTGTTCCAGTTGTTGGCACGGGTGCTGTGCTGCAGCTTTGCAATGGCATCGGGCGACCACATGTGGTCTTCACCACGCACCCGCCAGGCGTATTCACCACCGGCATCCAGCATATTGGCCAACACGGGGTCATCGCTGAAGGCCGCTTTGTGCATGCGAATTGCTTCCTCAGCAATCTCGAACACACCAATGCCTTCCACTTTGCTCGGTGTCCCCGTGAAGTACTTGGCCAACGTCTCAGTGTTCAGACCAATGGCTTCGAACAACTGAGCACCGCAGTAGCTCATGTAGGTGGACACGCCCATTTTGGACATGATCTTGGACAGACCCTTTCCCACCGCCTTGATGTAGTTATAAATGGCCTTTTCAGCGCTCAGGTCACCCGGCAGTTCTTTGTGAATGGCCGACAGCGTTTCCATAGCCAAGTACGGGTGGACCGCTTCGGCGCCGTAGCCCGCCAGAACGGCGAAATGATGCACCTCGCGGGCCGTGCCGGTCTCGACCACCAAACCGGCTGTCGTGCGCAAGCCCGCACGTACCAGATGCTGGTGAATGGCCGACAAAGCCAGCAGCGCAGGAATCGCCACCTGGGTTGCACTCAGACCGCGGTCACTGATGATCAAGATGTTTTTTCCACCTTTGATGGCATCAACGGCCTCTGCGCACAAGGAGGCCAGCTTGGCTTCCACCCCTTCATGACCCCAGGACAGTGGGTAGGTGATATCCAGCGTCTGGCTACGGAACTTGCCTTTGGAATGCGTGTCAATGTCCCGCAACTTGGCCATGTCAGCGAAATCGAGCACGGGCTGGCTCAGCTCCAGACGCATGGGAGGGTTGAGGTGGTTGATGTCCAGCAAATTGGGCTTGGGGCCAACAAATGACACCAGCGACATCACGATAGCTTCGCGAATCGGGTCAATCGGTGGATTCGTGACCTGCGCGAACAGCTGTTTAAAGTAGTTGTATAGGGGCTTGTTCTTGTCACTCAACACAGCGAGCGGACTGTCATTGCCCATGGATCCCAGGGCTTCTTCCCCGGCTGTTGCCATCGGGGCAATCAAGAATTTGAGGTCTTCCTGCGTGAAGCCAAATGCCTGCTGGCGATCCAACAGGGACACGCCGCTATCTGTCACAGGCACCGAGGTGTCGCCGCCTGGCACATCGTCCAGACGAACGCGCACGTTCTCAATCCACTGGCTGTAGGGCTTGCTCTGGGCGAGATTGGACTTGAGCTCTTCATCGTCAATCATGCGGCCCTGCTCCAGATCAATCAGGAACATCTTGCCGGGCTGAAGGCGCCACTTGCGCACGATTTTGTTTTCAGGCACGGGCAACACGCCGGATTCGGAGCCCATGATCACCAAATCGTCGTCCGTGATGCAGTAGCGTGAGGGGCGCAGGCCATTGCGGTCCAACGTTGCACCAATCTGGCGACCATCGGTGAAGACAATGCTGGCGGGGCCATCCCAAGGCTCCAGCATGGCGGCGTGGTACTCGTAAA